>JAGVTM010000397.1 GCA_019136785.1 Chloroflexota bacterium
GAATCCGGACAATACGGCCATAAACGACATTCGATACCAATTCCATTTCGCCACCGGTCGTATTCACAAACTGAATAACGACTGTATCAATATCTTCGTGATAACGTGCGATACTATAGTATCCTGGCACCCAGCCAGTATGTCCATACTCGTAAATTGAGGCGTAGATTGCCTGCTCATCATCATTTAACAGCGAGCCATCATTGAGCGCTCTCAAGAATATGCCAACGTCCTGCGCCGTTGCCACCATAGACCCACCTGGAGCTATATGATCGAGCTCCTTTAAATCTGGCTCAACGTCATAGTAATACCCGCTGCTCACAAGGTCTAAAGAATCAACCTGGCTAAGCAAACTGTAAGTATGGTTCAGTCCAAGAGGCTGCAGGATTTCGCGGTGAATGTATTGGTGATGGCTATAGCCCAAGACCTTGTCAAGAATATTGCCGATCAAGAGATAACCCGTATTGGAATAGCGATAATCACTGTCAGGTTTAAAATCTGCGGGTTTATCTAAAGCAAACGCAAGGTAGGCGTCGCGATCCGGCAGCGTCTCGAACCAGGGATAGCCGGGATGGTCAACAAAATTAGGGATACCACTGCGATGTTGCAGCATCATTCTCAGGGTGATTTGATCGGCATATTCAATCCTACCTACAAGTTCAGGCAAGTGATCAGCCAGCGTGTCATCCAGCGACAAGCTGCCGCTATTGACCAATTTGGCGGCAGCGACCGCGATGTATAACTTGCTGATACTGCCAATCTTGAACAAAGCCTGCGGATCGGCTGGTACCTGCGCCGCTCGATCTTTCCAGCCGGCAGCATAAAGCGCCGGTGGCTGACCGGCTTGAGCGACATAGACGATAATGCCATCCAGCCCATGATCAATCGCATCATTGACCTGCGCCTGCACCGTATTTGGCAATGGCGTTATCCAGGCCCATATTCCCTCCCAGGGTGGGAATATCACAATACAGATTAAGGCCACAATGGGCATGATGATTCGCAGAACTCGCACTGCACGACGCTTATTGAGATTTTCCATGACTTTTCAACTCCTCACTAAAATTTATTTGAGGACATTTACTTCTCCCGGCTTCTCACTCCATCACATGCAGCAGTGGGAGCGCCGGATTCAGCATATCCGCCAGACTTTGTTCGGGATCGGCAGTATCGTGGTTGTAGAGCATCACCACAACGGTATCGAACTCGGGCGCATAATTGAGCGCCGATCGGAAACCGGCAATCCCGCCGGCATGACCCATATATTTTCCTTGCAGCATGACGCCCAGACCGTAGGAACTGCCGGGGGTGGGTGTGGTCATTGTAACCAGCGACTCTGGATCGTCGAACAATGCCCCACCGAACAACCCGCGAGCGAAGGCGATCAGGTCGGGTGCGGTAGAAACCAAACCGCCCGCCGACCACCCGATGGATTCATGCAGTTCCGTCACATCGGTCATGGCGTCCCCAACTCCCGTATAGCCGTGGACCACATCAATCACCGGGTCTTCGTAGCAATCCAGGAACGTTGACGCCATGCCCAGCGGTTCATAGATGTATGTGCGATACGCCTCGGCGAGCGGCACATCCGCCGCCGCTTCGATGACCATGCCCAGCAGCGTATAGTTGGTGTTGCTATAGCTCCACCGTGCCCCCGGCGCGAACAGGGCATCTTTACCATAGACGTAGCGGGCGAGCGTGTCGTGGGGATCTCGCTGGACGCAAGCCAGTGTCACGCTCCCGGCCCCCTCATCAACGACCATCTCCGCGAAGAGATCCGCGTAGTAAGACTCGTGTTCGACCACGTTAAACAGACCGGATGTGTGCGCCAGCAGATGGCGCAGCGTGATCTGGTCGCCATGAGGCAGTTGCCCGGCTGTCTCCGGCAGCCACCGCGCCAACGGATCATCCAGGGTCAGCACGCCATCCTCCGCCAGTTGGACGACCACCACCGCGGTAAACATCTTGGTGATACTGCCAATCCGGAACGCGCCCTCCGGCGGCATCGGGATGTTGTCGTCCATGACGTCCGCGAAACCACTTGCCCCCTCGAATCGGTATTCCGGCGCGTCGATCCACACCACCACACCCGGCGGGAGTCCGCCTGCGGTCAGGCCGTCCATTTTCGCTTGTATCGCCGCAACGACCTCCGGCGGAAACGCCTGCGGAGCGTCTTGGGTGGTGGTATAGTCCGTTTCCGCTTGTGCCTCCGTAACGACATCTGGCAGGAACGCTTGCGGGTCGTCCTGGGAGGTGGTGGTGCAGCCGAGCAGCAGCAGCGTCATCATCAGGGTCAGGCTCAAGACAAGTTGTTTAATCATGGGGATTTCCTTTGTTGTCAGTGTCATTCCGAGAGTCTGTGCTGAGGTTGCCGAAGCATCTTCCGAGGAACCCCAGCGGCCTTGGCGAAATAGAGCGGTTGTGGGGCCGCAGGGGTAGGGATTCCTCGCTCCGCAGACTGCGCTCGGAATGACACGCAAAGTATCGCTCCGAAGACTGCCCTGAACTTGTTGAAGGGTCGGAATGACACTGCGTGTTTATCGCCGGATTTAGTTCTTAACCTTCAACAAGATGGGGCCAATCCAGGCCCTATTCTTGAACATTTGCCTACGCTGAGACAGCGCGCTGTCTCAGCGCGCTGGCTCAAGCGCCAGGGCGCGATTTTGCCAGCGGGCCATATTGACGCCTTTCACCAGCAGCCAGATGGGGAAGGCAATTTCGGCCACAGCAATGACCAGGGCAATCACGCCGGGGGTCGTGGTGTAGCCGGAGACCAGCAGCAGGCCCGTCGTGTCAAACAGATAGCCAACCCCGGCGGCAATGAACAGGAACCCCAGCGCTTTGGGGAAATAGCCCGACTGCACAATCAAGTAGCCCAAAATCAGAACGTGTGGAACCAGAAAGGCAACGCCAATCGTGAAGCCAATGCTGTGCGCGTCGAGGAACAGCGTCACCAGCGTCTGCACCTGTTCCGGCCCAAAGGCCATCGCAACATTGCCGCCATTTATCAGTTGCAGCACGAAGTAGTAATTGAGCAGGTTCACACCGTGAATCGTCGTCATCGCCAGGCGGGAAACGGCGGCTACTAGCGACAGTGTCTTGTTCACCGGCTTCAGCAGCACGTACAGCACCACGGAGAGCACAATTTCGCTCAACAGAATGATTAGCTCGCTGCCAATCGCGCCAAAGCGAAACATGGATTCAGAGGCGGTGATGTTAGCGACCGTTGCCGCCGCATCACCGGATACAATCAATTGGTCCGGCACAACAAAATGAGCAAAAATAGCGGCGACGGTAATAATCAGATACAAGACGCCGGCGATGCGGGCATAAGCAGATGGGGACAGTTCACGAACATCGGTTTTCATTTCAGATTCTCCTTGATTTACTGGGGTGTTACCACCATAGGTTGCCGCTCCGGACAAGCCTTCATTGCTCTGCATAACTCAGGCTTCGTCTTTCGATCCATTTGCCTGTCCGGATTCGATATGACAGACCGAGAGCAATGGCATACCCAGGTCGCGCACCTTTTTCAGCAACCCGTGCAGGGCAGCCTGATCAGCCACCGGCCCGGTGAGGACGGTGTCGCCGTCTTCTGTCAGGGTGATGGCCATGCCTTCAAACCAGTTCGCCCAACTTGTATCCAGATGTCCCTGCAGGCGAATCTCAAAAATTTCTGATTGCGTATGCCTGGCCTTCATTGCTTCCTCAGTTCTCTTGCGGCTGTGGCTTCGCGGCTACAGCCCTGCCTTATCTTCATTGCCTGGATGATACAGATTAATGTGGTGAGATGTCTTCACCATATCTGGTGATTGGTGTGGTGATTTGTGGGATGGCAGGATGTGGTCCCATTCTGGGTGGCCCCATTCTGGGGGGTTCCATTCTGGGGAGCCTCATTCTGGGTGGCTCCATTCTGGGGGCAACAAAAAAGCCCCGGCGGGATGACGAATCATCTGCCGGGGCTAAATTGGGGGGTTCTGTAAGCTGGCTTATAACAAATGGAGTTCTGCGGCGCGGCGTACCGCCTTTCTGCGACTGTTCACGCCCAACTTCGAGTAAATATTTTTCGTGTGCGTGCGCATCGTGTTCAGCGACACCATCAGCTCGCGGGCAATCTCCGGGCCGGTGAGCGCGGTGGTGAGCAGCTTGAGCACCTCAAGCTCACGGTCGGAAAGAGGATCGGGGAGGGGTTGGGCGGTCTGTGGTTGGAAAACGTCCGTTTCCTCCAAAGCAGCCAGCGCCTGCTGCGCAAACACAGGCGAAATTCCCTGTTTCACCGCCTCCCGCAGCAGCGCGCTCGCCGCAGCGGCGGGCGCCCCCGTGCGCGCCATCGAATGATGGCGCGTCATCGAATGATGGCGCGTCATCGAATGATGGCGCGTCATCGGTGGGCACTCATCCACAAACAGGCGCAGCAGACCGCCCGGCGCAGCCTGCGCCAGCGCCTCCCCTAACGCCTGCATGGCCCGCTCGCTTTCGCCCGCGGCCTGATGGGCCAATGCTTGCAGCGCCAACGCTTGAAGTCGCTTGTCCGCTAAATCATTCGCTTCTGCCTGCTGGCGCACTGTCTCCAGCAGTTCTAACGCGGCGGATGGTTCTCCCTGCGCCAATTGCACGCGCGCCCGGCTGAGGGGCAGGTCGTGGGAGTCGGCCAACTGGGCGGCGGCGGTGAGGTTACCCTGGTGCAGATGGATTTGGATGCGAACGGCTGCAATTTCCCCATGCCAATGGCCAAAATCATGCTCCTGCACGAACTGATCTACTTCCGCTAACGTCGCCAAGGCTCCGGCGGCGTCTCCCTGGGCCAGCTTTACCCGCGCCAGCAGGACGCCACAGGCAGCGGGCGTATCCACATTTTCCAACTGCCGCGCCAGTTCCAGACCTTGCTGTCCATACCGTTCCGCAGCCTCCAAATCGTTCCATTGGTAATGGATGCGCGCCAATCCTACACACGCTTCGCACGCCGCCGGCCACGGCGGGTCGCCGACTATTTGCAAAATGTGCTGGAAGGTTTCCGCTGCTCGATGGAGCTGGTTTTCTGCTTCCTGAATCTGACCCAGGCAGGTTGTTGCCGCTATTTCAGTCATGATGTTGCCGGACTTCTGGCTCTGGGCAATGGTTTCGGCATAAGCCCGGCTGGCCGCCGCCCGATTTCCCTGCACCTGATAGGCATAGCCCAGCGTCCAGGTTGTGGTGGTGCGCATTGGCGCATTGTCGGGGTGCAGCAACTCCAGAGCGCGCTGCGACTGCGTGATGATCGTTTCTACCTGGCTTTTGGTAACGGCCAACATGGCGCGTATCGCCGCAATCTGACCGAGCAGATCGTCCGTTTTGTCATCCGGAGCTGCGTCTTGCAGCGCCGTTTCCGCCGCTTGTAGGATTTCTTCGATGTTATCGTGCAGGCGACCGGTCAGGGTAAGCACGGAGGCATACGTTACCCACAATGCCGGCCTGGCCTTAAATTCGGTCTCTGGCAAAGATTCCAACCAGTGCCGTACTGGAATCGCCTCACCCCGAAAGTAAAGGGGTAAGCCTTCGCCGGCAATCAGATGCGCGGCGCGCTCAACGTCATGGGCCGCCACCGCGTGTTGGAACGCCTCAAGCTCCCAGCCGTTAGCTTCAAACCATTCGCTGGCGCGGATGTGCAGGGCGGCGATGTCGCACTCCCCGGCGCTCTGGCTCCGTGCATTTGCACGCCGTGCGTTTTTCGCACGCAGTCGCTGCCGCAGCAAATCAGCAAAGAGGTGGTGATAACGGTACCAACGTCGCTCATTATCCAGGGGAATGAGGAACAGGTTGGCGCGCTCAAGCGATTCCAGAATCTCCTGGCCGTTGGCATCGCCGGTGAGAGCATCACATAGAGGGCCGGTGAGCTGGTTAAGAACGGCCGTTTTCAACAAAAAATCTTGCACATTGTCCGGCTGCTGCTGCAGCACTTCCTCCACCAGGTAATCCAGCACAAAGCGGTGGCTGCCGGTGAAGGAGCGGATGAAATCGGCTGTGCCGGCATGGCGGCCCGGCAGGGAGAGGGGCGATTGCATGGCAATCGGCGATTGCATAGCAATCGCGGCCAGTTGCAGCCCGGCAATCCAGCCTTCGGTGCGCGCTTCCAGGGCGGCGATGTCGGCGGCGGAAAGGTTCAGGCCCATGACCTGGTTGAGGAAAACGGCCGTTTCCTCAACTGTAAAGCGCAAATCGGCTGCGCGCAGTTCGGTAAGCTGACCGCGCACGCGCAGGCGAGCCAGCGGCAGGTTAGGGTCTTCGCGGGTGGTGATGACCAGGTGCAACTGCGGCGGCAGGCGCTCCAGCAGGAAGGTGAGCGCTTCGTCAACCGGGCGAACAGCCCGACCCACAGGATCGGCCCCCCGACCCGCAGGGTCGGCAACCTCATGGTAATCATCCAGCACCAGCGTGATGGGTTCTGGCGCGGCGGCGATGTCATTAAGCAGCGGAGTCAGGATGGCCTGCGGTGGCAGTGGTTGGGGCGACTGCAGCGCCGCCAGCGTCGTTTGCCCCAGCTTCAGGGACACTGTCCGCAGAGCCGCCACCAGGTACTGCAGAAAGCGAGCCGGGTCGCTATCCTCTTCGTCGAGGGAGAGCCAGGCAGACGGTCGTTCCCCGGCAGCAATCCACTCCGTGACCAACGTCGTTTTGCCAAAACCGGCCGGGGCCGAGATGAGGGTCAGTTTGCGGTGCAGTCCCTGGTTGAGTCTGGCGATGAGGTGGGGACGGGGGACGAGAGACGGCCGTGGCCGGGGCATATATAGTTTCGTTTGTAACAGGTCACTGGACATGGCTCCATTATAGTGGAAAGACGGGTACTGGCGAGAATTAAGACCCGTGCCAGGCAAGGGGCGGCAAGATCGTGGTTATTTAAGTGGTTACGCCCCGTGCCTGGCACGGCTGGCACGGCTTAGGGATAGATGTAGCCGTCCAGGATGACCAGGGTGCCGCCGGAGGCGGGGTTCTTGGTGCTCAAGATGGTGATCGTTATCTGGTGCGAACCACTGCCCAGTCCAGAAACCAACTGCCCATACTGCACCTGCCAGGCCGGAGTGTACAGGTCTACCATGGTCACGACGTTGCCGTCCACCTGGATTTCTGCCTGACCGCAGGTGGGGCAGGTGGCCGTGCGCCAGATGAAGGCGTCGCCATTGACGGTGAAGGTGGCGCTGTTGCCGGGGGTGGTGGCCATCCGCGCCGCGCCGTTGGTGGCCCAGGCGCCGCTGAGGCTGCTCCAGCCCTGGTAGTTGAGGCTGAGGGATTTGTCGTCTATGGTCTGCCCATTGACGACGAAGCCATCCACGCGCACTTCTGTGCCGGCAGATTCTGGATTCTGCTGTCCGGCCACTGTCACCACAATGTTATGCGGGACGTTGGTCAGGTTGGTGAAGGTGAATACCGCCTGGTACTGTGGCGTGGGCGCGTACAGGTCCAGGGTACTGATGGTCGCGCCGTCCACCTTGATGTACGCTTTGCCCTGGTCGGGCCCCATGTACGTAATCAAATTGAACTCCGTGGTCGCCGGCGATTTGTACGATATCCATTGGCTGGCGGCAGAGGCAGTGCGGTAGCCGCCGCCCAGCGCGTTGGCGTCGGTCACGCCCTGCCACTGGTTGTACTGCAATTCATAGGAACTGTCGTCACGGATGACAGGCGGCGGAGCCACGTAGTTCAGGCTAAAACCGTGCACCAGGTTATTGGTGACGTCGGTGACAAACAACCGCTGCCCGGCCTCATCCCAGGCGATGGACATCATCTGGCTGCCAGGCAGAGAGACCTGGCGCACTACCGCCAGGGTCATGGTGTCTACAATTTGAATCGTAGCGCTGACCTTGTTGCTGACAAAGAGGAAACGGTGATCAGCAGACTGAGCCACCTGGCGCGGTTCATCGCCCAACGGAATTTCCACCAGCGCGGCGTCTTGCAGTAAATCCACTACCAGCAAAGAGTCGCGCCCGGTTTCGGCCATGAAAGCGTAGCGGCTATCGGCGCTGAAAGCGACATCAAGGGTGTAGGCGCTGTTGGTGTTGATGGCTGTCCAACTGCCATCCCCATTTTGCCGCCACAGGGTGTTGTTGGTAGCCAGATAAAGCGTGCCGTCGGGCGCGTAAGCGGGGCGGCCGGGCTTATCAACGACGCCAAGTGGGGTGGTTATCGCCCCGCTGACCAGGTCAATTTGCTGGAAGGCGTTGTTGCTGAAGCCTGTGGCGTAGGCGTAGCTGCCATCCGGGCTGATAACGACTTCCTCGTTCGCCAGCACATTGGCGATGGTGCGGATGACCTGGCCCGTGCTGACGTTGATTTCCACCAGCGTGTTGCCCGGATTGGTGACCACGTAGAGCCGGCTGCCATCGCTGTTGAAAGCCAGGCCGCGCGGGCCCGTGCCTACGGAGATGGCCACCCGCAGCGGCTGCATGGTGTCCGGGTGCAGCAGGCTGACGGTGTTCTGGAAGCGGTTGGACACCGCCAGGATCCCGCCAACGAACGTTGGCGCGCCATCGGGGGAGATCGCCAGACCGCGACTGCCATTGCTGCTGAACGTCTGGCTCATCAGGTTGAGCGGGCCAGGGTCAAGCGTGCCGGCAGTGGTGAAGGTGGATGTCTGGCTTAAGCCGAGCGTGTTACCCGCCAGGTCAGCCAGGGTATGCTCCAGGTGCAGGGTGTAGCTGGTTAGCGGTTGCAGCAGCAGCGCTGGCGCGAATTGCACCGTCTGAGCGAAGCCGTTGTCCCCGCTGATATGCAGTGTACCGTTTTGGGGCGCGCCGTTGCCGTCCAGCCAGATATTGCCGGCAGTCACCGTCAACCGGTCCAGCGGTTCCGAGAAGGCGGCGCTG
>JAGVTM010000131.1:0-8797 GCA_019136785.1 Chloroflexota bacterium
TGCTCTAGCTGCAGCCGGGCGCGCTTCATGGTGTTTTCCAGGGCGTCAATGGTGTCTATCTGCCGCTGCATACTCTCCAGCGTCACTTGAATCTGGCTGCGCACAGCATTGTCGCGCTCCTGATTCTGGCGCGAATTCAGATCCATGATGCGAGTGGGGGCGTTCTGACGGTCGCGCAGCAGCACGCCTGCCTGTTGATCGTCCCGGTCCAGCCGTTCTGCCAGGCTGTAGATATTTTCCAACCATTCATCAATGACCTGGGCTGTGGTAACCAGGTTATCTTTGAGGATGCCATCCGCCTGGGTCTGGATGGCGGCGGTGATGCGCTGGCGATAATCCAACCCTTTTTGGATTTGAGTTTGCAGCTCTTTGCTGCGCAGCCGTTCAGGTTTGAATTCGGCTTGCAACAAATTGGCGACCACTTTCTCGCCTGTTTTGGGGTCCTTTATACTGACGTAGACCAGGGCGGCCTCGCTGAGCGCGCCGCCTATCAGCCAGGCCCAGGCGGGGATGCCGCCGGGCACCAGCGAGCTAAAGGCAGCCAGCAGCAAGGTGAGGGCAATGACCACAGCGCTCTCCCAACGAAACAGGGCATGTTGGAAGAGCGCCTTCTGCACCCGTTTTTCCAGGGCCTGGCGAGAACTACTTGTCATGGGGAGTGCGGCGGCGTCCTGGATTACTCGTCAGCAGCGGTCTGGCCCATGCTTTCCGCTTCTTCCTCGACCGCCGCTTCAGCTTCAGCCAACCCCAGGCGGCGCTTGCGTTCTTCTAACTGCAAGTCAATTTCCGCCTTGCCCAACACTTCGTCCATCTGATTGTCCAGTCGTCCAGCATACATTTCCGATTGCGCAGACGCCCGGTCCAGACGGGCATATATATTTTCGCGCAGGCGGGCGATGTCGCTGTCGCCGATGCCGGCAACGTCGTCCACCTTCTTGATGGCTTCCACCGTCTTTTCTTTGGATTGCGCCAGGGCAATGACAGCTTCCAATTCGCGCTGTTCCTGGCGAATACTGTTTAGCTTGGCTTGCAGCTTGAGGCGCGCATTGGTCAGCGATTCATACTCCCGCTGCTGCTGCACCCATTGCGTATGGTAGCGCTCTTGCAGATTGCGGGCAGTGTTCAGTTCATTTTGCGCCGCGCGCGCCAGATCGGTTTTGCCCTGCATGAGAAAGGTGTCAATGTTGCGATCCAGCCGATCCGCTTCTTTCTTATACTGCTGGTATTTGCGCTCCAGCGTTTTGACTTCACCGCCGACGGTGGCGGCGGCATCTTCCAACTCATCCAGGTTGGTTTCGGCGTCGCGAATGTACTGCTTGAGTACAGCTACAGAGTTAGCTTCCAGAGCGCGGTCCACCATGGCGTGCAAGTTGGCGGAGATGAGCGTCTGTGTTTTTTCAAGTAAGGATGCCATTTTTTCTCCTTGTGTAGAATGGTCTTCCAGTCGCCGATCAGAGGGCCAGGAACAGTGGTCGGTTAAGGTTGGTAGGGCGGCAGGATCAAAGTGAAGGTGCAGCCCTTCTCCCTATCATTATCCATCTCAATACGCCCTTTGTGCAAATCAATGATACCTCTGGCCACGGTCAGGGCTGGTCCATAGATGGGAACGGTCAAGGCAGCCTCCTCGTCGCCGCTGAGGAGGGCAGACAGGCGAGCGGCATCGGCTGCCGGCAATGCCGGCCCGGCCACACACATAGAGAGATGAAGTTCGCCGCCAACCGCGCGCGCCGCAAAGTAAAGGTCGCCGCCGCCGGCTTGCTGGCAGGCTGCGCTGCCGCTGCGCACCAACTGTTCCAGACACTGCTCCAGCCCTTCGCTGTCGCCAAAAACGATAGGCAAATCCGCCTGAATATCGAAATGAAAGTGGATATCTCTGTTTTCTGACCGGTCACGCTGATTGTCAATAATGAGGTAGAACAATGGCCCCACTCCCTCAATGGTTCCCGCGCGGTGATTGAAGGCTTTGGCGGCTTCGCCCGTCCTGATTTCCGCCAGAGTAATGAAGTTCTCGACCAGGTGGGACAGTTGTTGGCTGGCTGTACGCAGCCCTTGCAAAGACGTTTTCAAGCTGGAATCAGAGTCGGCGCTTTGCAAACTTTGCGTCAACTGTCGCGAATAGACGTCTACCAAGTCTAACGGCAGCCGTAAGTCAGGCTGCAGCAGGCCCAAAATGCTGCGTTTGAAGGCTGTAAAGTTCTGATTCAGCACGCTCTGCACTTCAAAATGGCGGTTAAGCTGGGTGGTGATGAGCGTCAGCAAGTCGTTGGTCTCATACGGCTTGGCAATGTATTCCTCCGCGCCGATGCTGCGCCCATGATGCACGTCTTGTTTGTCGCCTCTGGCGGTGAGGAAAATGAACGGAATCTGCACCCAGTCGGGATTCGCCCGTACCTTTTCCAGCAGCTTGAACCCGTCCATCTTGGGCATCATGACGTCGGAAATTATCAGGTCGGGCACGGTGTGGTTCAGGATTTCCAGGGCGGCCAGGCCATTGCTGGCTGTGAGTACCTGGAACTTGTAAGGGCCATCGTAATAAAATTCCAGCAGGTCGCGCAGTCCTTGCAGCAGGTAATAATCGTCTTCGGCTACCAGAATGGTCACATCGGGCCCGGCCGGGATGTGGGAAACGGCTTCCGCCGGGGCCCGGTCATGGCAAATGGGAAGGTGCACGGTGAAGATCGTGCCGGCATTTTCCTGGCTTTGCACCTCAATCTGACCGCCGTGCAGTTCCACCAGCCCTTTGACAATAGCCAGACCCGCGCCTGACCCCTGTTGTTCTAGCTGCTGACGATTGTATTGGTAAAACAGGTCGAAGATTTTCTCTTGCGCATGGCCCGGCAGCCCAATGCCGTTATCCCCTACCTGAAAATGGATTTCGGTGTTGGTGGTGAAAGCCGTCAGGTAAACGTCTTTGTCCGGCTGGACGCTGTAGGCGGTAAAGCGAATTGCGTTGTCAATCAGGCGCCAGAAAATGTCCTTCAGGCTGTCGGCGACGCCCCAGACGGGCGGCAGGTGGCGGGGGATATTGTAGTGGAACCTGATCTGATGTTTGTGCGCGTCTTCCTCGCGGGCAATGCCGGCAATCCAGAACAATTCGCTGACATTTGTAATCACACTTGCCTGCGACTGAAACTGGTGCGCTGCCTCCCCTGTGCGCAGTTCAATAATCGTGATCAGGTCGTTTACCAGGCGGGTCATCCGTTGGTAGCCGGTCTGGATGCCCTCCAGGTATTTCTGCAATGTGTCGGCGCTTTCCCAATACTTGACCCCCTCTGCCAACAGATCCAGCGACATGGTAACAAGCCCCAGCGGTGTGCGGAACTCATGGCTTAACACCAACAGAATATTGTCCTTCAAATCGGCAAAATTCTGCGCCCGCGCTTGCTGCAATTGCAGCGTCCGGTCCAGTTGGCTCTTAACCAGGGCTAACAGATCTGAGGGATTAAAAGGTTTGGGAATGAAAAGTTCCGCCCCCAACGTGCGGCTCTCCAAAAAATCTTGCCGCCCGCTTTTAGCCGTCAGGAAAATAAGCGGAATGTGCAGCCAGTCTGCTCTCTCGCGCACACGTTTCAGAAATTCCAGCCCGTTCATGACGGGCATCATAATATCGGAAATGATCAGGTCTGGCGTTTGTTGGTTGAGCAGTTCTATCCCTTCCTGCCCATTAGAGGCCATTATTACTTCAGCCTCATATCCCTGCGTTCTCAATTCCACCAGGAGATCAGCAATACCGTTCAGGAGTGCTGGATCATCCTCAAGTAACAAAATCCTGGCTGGAATTGTCATGGTACGCCACAGCGTCCCTGGCCCGCTGCTCGCCTGGATGACGCCAGTCTAATCTGGCTGCCAGAGCCATATACTGGCAGCCAGATTGCTTGCGTCACAGGCGGGGAACTTCAAATACTGCTGCGCAGGCGTCGCACCGCCAGCAGCACAAACAAAGCCACGAAAGCTAACCCGATAGCGCTCCACACGCCAATGCCTGTTGTAGGCAGCACGCCTGTGCCGGTCGTACCCGTAATGGGCGTGGGGGTGACAATAGCCCCGCCGCCTGTCCCTGTGCTGCCGCCTGTTCCTGTGGCGCCGCCTGTTCCCGTGGAACCGCTTCCGCCGCCGCCGCCAACCCCGGAAAGGTCTGGCGTAGGCGTCGCCAACAGATCAACGACTACGGGCGTTTCTGTTGGTTCTGGCGTGTTGGTCGCCGTGGGAGGAGGGGTTTCGGTTGGGCGGTCGGTGACTGTGGGGCGCGGCGTTTCCGTGGGGCGAGCGGCTTCGGTGGCTCGCGCTTCCAGCGTTTGCGTCACAAACGCATTCTGAGTGGAAATCGCCATATTGGTCGCCTCAATGGCTACGCGCGTAGCATCCTGCGTATTGCGATTCCTCGAGGCATAAACGGCGGTGCAGGCAATCGCCAACAGCAAAATGACGATCAAGGCAGCTACGGCAATCAGGAAGGGCCGGTTAGACGAACCGCCTTCTTCTTCAACCAGGAATTCATCTGAATACTCTTCGGACATCGTGTAATCCTCCTTAAACAAAGCGCCAGCGCCCCATTTCCTTTGCCGGCACAGCCGTTATCTGGGCATCGTTCATAGCGTCCCAATCGCTATCGTTGTCGCAATCGCTATCGAAATTCGATTTTACAATATTAAGTCAAGATTGGCATGAGGGACAAATATAACCTGACCATCGGGCAAAAGCACGTCCGCGCCCGGCAAACGCGCGCCGACATGGGTGGTACGAGCGTGACTATAGACGGCTTGCACCGTGCCTACCTGCCCCTGATGCGGCGCGAGCAGCTCGCGCGCGCGCACGATGCGCACAGTCTGCCCGGCGGCAATGGTTTCGCCTCGCCTGGTATTTTTGTCGGCGACGTTGGTTGCCGGCAGCGGAATAGCGATTTCCGGGCGGCTGTCGCGCCGGTTGGCTTGACGACCAAATAGAGCAGCGGTTCGTTCTTGCGACTGCTGCAAGAGGTCAAAAATGGGCGTTGCCATCGGGTAATGGCCGATCCCATCGGTAATGAAGATAGGGAAAGAGAAAGCGTGCGCCTGGCGGCAGAGGGCTGCCGGCATACTGCCCACAATTAAACCACGTCCGCCATTATCCTCCAATTGATGCAGCAGATCGAGCCGATCCACATTTCCGGCGACGACGACCGCGCCGCGCGCGGCTGCCCCCACCTGATCCTCCGCCAGTGTATCGGCAGGCGTCGCCGTTGTCACTTGTATCTTGCCTGTGCCGTCTTTGCCTGAATCCCATAACGCTTGAATCAAGGAGCCAGACGTTTCCAGCACAACGCCCTGGTTAGGGAAAACCTGGGCCACTTCGCTGGCCATGAGCGCCCGCAGTTCAAATAGCACCGTTCGTTTCTGTATGATGATGCGCCCATTGGTGACCTGGTACAACACCCCATCCAGGGGGGATTTGACTACTTTGCTGCTGCCCAAAGCGCCTTTCTTGCGCAGTAGGGGCGCTCCCTGGGTCACAGCCGTGCCAGGGGGGACGACCAGATATTGCTCCAGGGCATCCGGCGGTACACCCAAAGCCTGGCTGCCATCTACCAACGTATAGCTGGTTTGTTGCGGCGTGCGCGCCACCACCTGGACGGTCGTGACTTCCTGACCGCGGCGCACAATGACTTCTCCCGGCGTGGGCAGCAGCCGTTCGCGCCGAATCGTGGTGAGTAGTTTGACGTGGGTAATGCCGGCATAAAAAAGCATAATCATTCGTCCATCATAACGATTCCGCCTGCCACGACGCCTTACCCGCCCATGTCCCACAGCCATTGGCGCAGCCGTTCGCCGCGGGCTGCCTGGTTTGCCGGCAGCGTCAGGGGCCGGCCCCGGGCGTCCACAATCACGCCCACCAGACCGCCCTGTACCGTCAGACTGTGTCCTTCTCCAGGGCCCAGGCCAATGTCAAACTGGCGCGAGGCAGGTTTTAGCGTTAGCCTGGCTTTCTGCCCCAGAGCCAGCGGCAGCACTTCCAGCGCGCCAAACGGGACTTCGACTTCCAGCGTCCCCTGCCCATCTGTTTCCAGGCGCAGGTCTAGCGCTTTCTGCCCCGCCTGCCCGCGACCGGTTAAAGCAATAACCCAACCCAGGTCTACCAACACGCCGCCTTCCAGCGCTTGTACCGCCACCAGCGGCTTATGCGCAGCCAGCGCGCCCAGCGCCGGCAGCGCCCCATACCGATCCACAGCCAGGGCGAAAATTCCCGTCGGCTGCAGCGCATCCAGAGCCATCAAGGCTGCCTGGCCTGGTCGCGGCGTGGTGTGAAAAATGCCGCCGCGCAGCAGCAGCAAATTAAAAGTGGGCATGGCGTCTTTAGCCCCCCAACTGGCGGCGGCCTGCGCCGCCGTCTGCCGCAGCATTTCCCGCGTGATGGCTTGTTCCAGCCGCAGTTCTGTTTCCGTGATAGGCAGTGAGTACGGGTAGAGCGTTTTGTTCATCACAAAATCGTGCAGCGTTTCAGCGTCTACGCCGTTTGCCGGCATCCAGTTTAACACCGCATTACTATCCAACACCGCCGCGGCGTTGCCCAGCGAGCTGCCCAAACCTAAATCTGTGCGCACCAGCAGTTGATTGCTGTCCGGCGTCGCCGCCACCAGGGTGACGCTGTCGCTGCCTACATCCAACCCTAACACCCGCCCGCGGCTAACGGCAGCCAGATAGTGGCTGATGCGAGCAAACGCCTGGGCTGTGGGCATTACCGGATATTGGCACCAGGCGGCTACATCGTCAAAACCGGGTAAGGTGCTGACCTTCAGATCTTCATACAGTGTCGCCGCTATCTGGCGGGCGGGGTGCAACTGTTCCATTTCCAGCGTAGGGCGCACGTTGTCAATGGCGTGAAGATTAGCGATACTCTTGAAGCGGTTGGCGGCAGCGGCGCGCAGTTGGCGATTGCCGGCAAACACCACTTCCGGGCGGTGTACGTCTGTTTGCGCCAGCAGTTCTAAGGCAGTGGCTACCGTTTCCATACGCCGCGTGACCTGAATCGTGTCCCCGCCATCCGTGCCGCCGGCAATGAAAATCAGGTCAGGACGGTGTTGGATAATGGCGTCAATCTGCTCCGCCTCGCTGCGGGTGTCAGACAGACTCAGATGATCCACTTCCCGCGCATAGATTGTTTGCAGGGCGCGGCGGGCGCTGGCCAGGCTGACTTCATCCAGCAGCCCCACTACAACCGTCTTCAGCGGCGCCGCCGCGCTGACGGTGGCGGCAAAGTTATCCACGCCTGCGCCCGCGCTGTTAGCCGGCGTAATCAACCATCCCTGGCGGTCCAGCAGCGGGCGCTGCAGGCAGTCAGCCAGGCGGGCAATCGCCTGTTGTATGCCAATGGTGACATTATGCCAGGGGCTGCTCAACGTTGTGGGCGCCTGGGCGCAGCCAATAAAACGGTAGCTGCTTCTCACCACGTCGAACAGAGCCACATTGGTATGCGTGTGCCCAATGTCGGCTACCAGGAATGACTCGCTGACGTGAAGTGTCTCTGAATCAGGCGTCATGATGACATGGCGGCGAAAAGGCCGCCCAGTTCGTTAAGAAAATAGAGGATGCGGTCGGTCAGCAGCGCCAGACTGGTGCTGAGAACGCCGGCAAAAATCGCGCCCAATGTGATCATCAGCACAGCCTGCCCCACGGCGTTGACACCCTGCTGCCAGCGAGGTAAATTGGCCCAGGCGTCGCCGGCGGGTTGGGCTGTGCGCGTGAACCGGAAATAGAGCAATATGAAAATAGTCAGCAGCGCGCTCAGAACGCCGACCACGCCGCGGCTGGCAGCCAAAACCTGCGGCAGCAGGGTGCCGCCGATAGCGCCAACCAATGCCACCGCCCCACCCACACCCACGAGCAGGGCCATGGAGCTGCTGCCCAAGGGAGCCAGGCGCGGCGCCAGTTTGAAAAGCAAGAGGGTGGCAAAGAAAACGGGAATCAGCCATAAGGCGTTGCTGCTGTCGGCGCGCATACTGGTATAGACGGGCCACAGAAAATCCTGGAAGACCACTACCACGGCATAGCCGGCGCTAACGCCGACAAGCAGGTGTACAGCCAGGCGATATGCCGGATTGTCGCGCCACAAGTAGCTAAAGATAAGGATAGTGAGGAGAAAGCCGATCAAGACGTTCATGTGAGCTTAGATCAGGAGTGGCGTAGCCGGGTACGGATGTGGTCGCTCTTACCGGCTGCGCCGCCGTGAAACCAACCCGGCAGCCAGATAAAACAGGTTGCCGCCCAGCAACAACAAAATAACCAGCCAATAAGCCAGCCCCTGGGTATGGCTCAGGGCGGCTACTGGCCCGGCAGTGCCCGTTACCTGTCGTTCGTAAGCGACGGCTGCCGGCAGCCCTTCAATCAAACCCGCTAACTGTCTGCTGGCGAAATAGGGCCCGGCGGCCGGGCTGAGCGACTGGGTGACTGCCGCCACCAGAGGCGTCTGGCTGGCGCTGCCCACCTGTTCTACCCAGTTGATCAGATTTTCCTGATCCGCCGTGAGCAGAATAACCAGGCCCACAGGCGCGGCAGAAGCGTTGCGCGATAGGGGAGCGCCGGCAATCGTCTGGCATGAATTGAGCGCAGGCAGGCACTCTCCCAGCAGGCGCAGTCCCATGGCTTCGCCAGGCAAATAGCCCAGACTGGTTCCATTTAAGTTGGCTGTCTGGCTGGTAGCCTGCCGCGCCAACGCCACGCCCGCGGCTGACTGGCTGATGGTCAGAACGGGGCTGCCGTTCGCCGCCAGTTGCCCCAACAGCAGTTGCGCCGTCGGGCCCAACTCGCCGTTCATGGCTGGCGTA
>JAGVTM010000131.1:8820-12059 GCA_019136785.1 Chloroflexota bacterium
GGCGGCAGCCTCAATGGCTTGGTGGGCGGCGGCAGCGCCTGCCGGCAGCGACGCTTCCGCTGCTCCCACCAGGTCGCTCACCAGATTGGGCAGCAGCGCGGCAGCCAACAAGGCTGCCAGCAGCAGCAGCGCCAGCAGCAGGCGCAACCATGCCGGCATAACCGCAGGCTGCCCGGCATCGGCGGCTGTAACGGGCGCCGCGGAAGCTTGCGCCAGTTGGCGCAGCAAACTGGCTTGCTGTCGCTGCGCCGGCGTGACCGTAAACTGCGGCAGGTCGCTGTCTGCCTGTCTGGGTTGGGCTATGACGGGTTCAATGTCAATGACGCCGCGCATGCCGGCCAGGGGCCCCGTTTCCTGGACGGGTTCTGTGGGGGCGTAGGTTTCGCCGGGCCCGCGCAGTTCGCGCGGTTTGAAAGGCTGCAGCCATTCGGGAATCTCTGCTGCCGCCAGTTCCGCCGCAGCAGCGCCCATGCCGGCAAACTCGCTGGCTGATGGCAGGGCGATGTCTGGCACATCTGCCGGCATGGCTTCCAATACGTCGCTCCATTCGTCGCCTGCGCCCAAAGCCGATCCTGCTTCGTCGCGGGATGACAGCGCCGCTTGCAGCGCCGCATCAAAGCTGTCAGCGTCAGGCGGCTGCAGCCAGTCGGGTAGCTCAGCCAGGTCTGTTCCCGCCGCGGGGGCTTTGCTGTCAGAGGCGGCAAACAGGTCTGCCAGAGAGGGCGCGGCGGCATCGCCAGACGATCGCCGCAGGCTGTCTTGCAGCCAGTCAGGTAGTTCGGCGCTGGCTAATTCCTCCTCCTCCATTACTTGCTCTGTCAGAGGCGCGGGGCTTTCTGCCGTTGGCAGCGTCTCTGCCAGCCATTCATCTCCCGCCAGATCTGATTGACCCAGATCGGCATCGAATTCGGCTGGCGTTTGGGCTGCCGGCAGATAGCTTATCCATTCCGCCAGCTCTGCCTGCTCCGGTGCACTCTCCGGCAGTTGGGCAATGTCCATGCCGGCTAAAGCCTCGTCCTCGCCGCCAAATTCCGCCAGCCAATCAGGCAAAAGCTCTTCCCCGGCGCCCGCTTCCAGCGCAGTTTCTGCCAGGGCGTCGTCGCCGAACAATGAATCAAACCAGTCTGGCAAATCCTCAGCCAGCGATGCCGGCGTAAAAGTCAGCCCGGCTGCCGGCTCTTCGCCCTCCACTTCCCCGCTGTCCGCTGTTGCCAGCCAATCAGGTATTTCGGGTGGCGCTTCGTCTGCCTCTGTTGTGTCTTGGATTTCTTGCAGCCAGTCTGGGAAATCGCCGGCAGCGGTGCGCTCCGCGTCCAGCAGGCTGTCCTCGACGAAATCTGGCGCTGTCTCCGCCTGCTCGCCCGGCCATAGAGCCATCTCTGCGTCAATCATTTCCGCGCTGGCGGCTGGCTCTGCCGGTCCGGCCAGAGATTCATCTGCTGCCGCCGCGCTGACCCAGGAGGCTGCCTCTAGTTCTATGGGCTGTTCTGTTGTGACTGCGGGCGCTGTTTCGGGCGTCTCTGCGGACGGGATTTCGGCGGCGGCGGCAAAGGTTGCCAGCCAGTCGGGGAGTTCCGTGGCGGGCGGCGCGGCTTCTGTCTCTGATTCTAATTCTGCCAGCCAGTCAGGCAGCGCCTCGGCTGCCTGGGGAGGCTCAGATTCGACGACAGTCAGTTGCCCCAGCCAATCAGGCGTTTTCTCTGGTTTAGGAGACGGGGATGGTTCTTTGTCATCCTTTGGGGGCGGCGGCGCCGGCGGCGTTTGACCCGGCGGTGGTTCCACTTTGTCTTCAACTGTTATGTCTGCCGGGTGCAGCCAATCGGGCAGTTCAAATTCGGCAGCCAGAGCGTCAAAAAGGTCTTCCTGATCCAGGCCGCGCCTGCCGGTCAACATGCCTGTGCCCGGCGGGGCGATCTCTGCCAGCCAGTCAGGTACGTCGCTGGCTGGACTCAATTCGGGCAGCGGCGGTGCGCCGCCAGCGACCGTGTCGGGGGGAGAGGATAAGATGCCCGTGCCCCGCGGCGCAGCCGCTCGCAGCCAATCTGGCAGATCGGCGCGCGGCGAAACGACCTCGTCATCTGTGTCCAGCCAGCCGACCAGCTCGCTGGCGGCAGGCGGTGGGGTTGGCGGTGGGGCGGCTTCATCGGGCGGCGCGTCGTCTTCGACCGCCTGGATGTCTTCCAACCAGCGGGCAAAGTCGGCAAAAGCCGGATCAGCCGCGCCGGCATCTGGTTCCAGCGGTTCGGGGGTAGCTGGCGAGGGTCTGGCTGGCGGTTCAGCCTGGGGCGTATCCGCGGGGGCCTCGTCTTTGAGCCAGTCGTGAATGGCTGGCTGGTGCAGAGGGGGCAGCTTGAGTTCGCCTGTATCGTCGGTCGCGCGCGTGGGTAGGTGAAACGCTTTGGGCGCAGCCGGTAAATCTCGCTCAGGCGGGGCTGGTTCCGCGGCGCTTTCTTCATGCACCAGGCGCGTGCCGCAGTAGTCGCAGTAGAGCAGATGCAGAGGATTGTAATGCTGGCAGTTGGGGCAGACGATGTGTGTTTCGGGGGGCAGGGGGGAACCGCAGTTGTTGCAGAACTTGCTGCCAGGGGGGTTGCCGCCGCCGCATACAGGACAATGGTTGGCGCTCATTTGTTATTGTAAGGACGTTCTGCGCCTGCCAGAAGACGCAGGCTCATCGTAATGGCGCCGAGAGCGACGCCAATCAGGATGCCGCGCATGCCGGCATTGACCACTACGCCGCTGATGGTCTGGCGTAAGGTGGCAAAAAAGCTGCCCACCGCGCCGGGCAGCGGGGCGCTGCCCAACAGGATCAAAATAGCTGTGAGCAAAAACAAGGCAGTCCAGACTCGTTGGCCACGCTGCATCAGGCGCATGCCGGCAAACAGCAAAAAGAAAGCCAGCAGGGCGCTCAAGGCGGCTTCTAATGGGGCCTGCACCCAGGTGAAAAGCTGAGTTGCGCCATCCTGGGTTAGCCCCAGCCGGTCGGTTAGCGGCATGGCTAACATGGCTAACAGCGTGATGACCAGCGCCCCGCTGTAGATGTTACCCTTGAAGAGGCGGCGCAGATGGATGAGCAGCAAATTGAGCGCCCCCAAAATCAAGGCAACGGCGGCTAAGAAGCTGGCCCAGGCTAACAATAGCCTGCCCGCGCCCAGGCCCAACAACAGCCCCGTCAAGGTGATCAGAAAGGCGACTGCCGCCAGCAGCCAGTTTGCCTGTTGCCCCCAACGCTGCATCAG
>JAGVTM010000482.1 GCA_019136785.1 Chloroflexota bacterium
CCCCCTCCCTTTGCCCAAATCCCCCCAAACAAGCGCCACTTCTTTAACAAAATCCCCCGATTAAGGGCTAGAAATAGGCGCCACATTCATTTATACTACACGCAGTGTCGCCAAAACCTTATAACCCAAACACCCCACTCAATCACCCAGGAGGCGTGTGGTTAGCGCGCCCTTTCTGACCACTGACCACCCACCGCTCCTCACTCATCTCCCAGGAGACAAAGATGGCCCAACAAATCGAAACCATCATCATTGGCGGAGGACAGGCTGGTCTAGCCACCAGCTATTACTTAACTCAGAGAGATCGCGCACACATCATCCTCGAACAAGCCGCCCAGGCCGGCAGCGTCTGGCGCAACGAACGTTGGGACTCCTTCACCCTCGTCACCCCCAACTGGTCATTCCGCCTCCCCGGCGCCGAATACCAGGACGATCAACCCGATGGCTTCATGCCGCGTGACGAAATCGTAACCCGCCTGCAGCAGTACGCCACCCGCTACCAATTACCCGTGCGCTACGGCGTGCGCGCCACCTCCGTCGAACCCACCGCGGACGGTCAGGGCTACCGCGTTTCCACTAATCAAGGCGACCTGGAAGCCAGCAACGTCGTCGTCGCCACCGGCCTCTTTCAGCAGCCCAAAATACCCGCCTTTAGCGCCGCCCTGTCCCCCCCGATCATCCAACTACACTCCAGCCAATACCGCAACCCACAGTCGCTGCCCCCCGGCGCCGTACTCGTTGTCGGCAGCGCCCAATCCGGCTGCCAGATCGCCGAAGAGTTATACCAAAACGGTCGCCAGGTCTATTTGTGCGTGGGCAGCGCCGGACGCGCGCCGCGGCGCTATCGCGGCAAAGATACCTATGAATGGCTGCTGAACGTCGGATTCTTCGACAAAACAGCAGAGATGCTGCCTTCGCCCAAAGCCAGATTTGCCGGCAATCCCCACCTCTCCGGGCGCGACGGCGGGCACAGCCTCAATCTACACCAGTTTGCCCGCGATGGCGTGGTGCTGCTGGGCGCGGCGCAAGGCGGGCAAGGCGACACGCTCTGGCTGGGCGGCAACTTGAAAGAAAACCTGGCAAAAGCAGACAGATTTGAAGCCGAAGTCGTCAAAATGATTGACGGCTACATTGCCCAAAAGGGCATAGACGCGCCCCCAGAAAGCCTGCCCATCCTCCGCGACGGCTACGACGCGCCTGAGATTATGGAACTCAATTTGCAGGATGCCGGCATCGCCGCCATCATCTGGGCCACCGGCTACCGCTTTGACTTCAGCCTCGTCAAACTCCCCATCTTCGACAGCGACGGCTACCCCATCCAGAAACGCGGCGTAACCGCCTACCCTGGCCTGTTTTTCGTCGGCTTGCACTGGCTATATAAACAAAAATCCGGGCTGTTCGTCGGCGTAGGCGAAGATGCGGATTACATTGCGGCGGCGATTGCCAACAGAATGACGCCCTCCCAAAGTCCCATCCCGTAGCGCCCGTACCTCGCAACGCCAGCGCCTCGTAGCGCCAGCATCCTTGCTGGCAAAAGCCGGCTGCAACCCGTCGCCCCATTTTTCGTTGTCTGTTGCCTGTTGCCTGTTCAGTGTTAGCCTATGGCTGAATCGCTGCCAGGGGAGGGGGCATAGAGGGCGAGGGGCGCGCAGCGCCCCTCGCCCTCACTCTTAGCGCGGCGTGACCACGAACAGCGAGCCGGTGCCCCGTCCATACACTTCCGGGAAGTAAAACTCCTGCGCCGTCGGCGGAATCACGCGGTACTCGCCAGGGGTAGCCGCCCGCACCAGATAAACATACTCATACGTGCCCCGCGGCAGGTAGCTGGCGGACAGCACCACCTTTTCATCCCGCAGTTCCACATGGTCGAAGTACCACCAGCCCCAACCCGCCGATTGCAGCGTATCCCAATCAAAAGCGCCCACATCGTACAACTCCGGCTGGTCTATCTGCTGGCTGGTTTTGAGCGAGGTGTCAATCGCTTCCACCCCTGCCGGCAGCGGATCTTCGATCAACACATAATATAAATCGTTCGGTACCACAATCGTCAGCCGCGCCAGGAACGTCTCGCCCTGGGCGACTTGCGTGATGGGCGTCTCGCGGTCGGCGGGGTCAACGTATTGGCGGGAGATGATGATCCCCTGATCCAGCGCGGGCAGTTGCTCCACTGGCAGCCACAGCCGCATGTGCGCCGTGTAGTACAGATTGCCCGGCCCCTCATCGCGGGCAATCGCCAGCCGGTTCAACTCATCCTGGAACAACTCCGACACATCCACTTGCAGCTTCACCGTGTCGCGCAGCGTGTCTGCAGTGACTTCACCACCCGCCAGCAACTTCCCATTCAGAGCTACTTCATAACGATAATCCGCTTCCAACTCCCCCGAAACCGACATCCACGTCGTCAAAGCCATCAATGTCCACGCCGTTTCTTGCGTGCTGGCCCAACGCCCATCGCTGCGATGCGCCATCAGCCAGCGCACCGCATTAGCTACCAGCGGGTTAGCCGGGTCGAGTTTCGCCAGCGTATCCAGCACAATAGCCGTCGTGCGCGTGTCCGAGTTCCAGTTCCAATAATCCCGTTCTGCCTCCTGCCAGTTCGCGCCTGTGGCGGACAGAATAGCCGCGCTGATAAAGTCAGACTTCAACGTTTCCAGACGGGCGTCACCGCTGTCGCGCAGGCTGATGGCTTGCGCCAGATAGCCGCGCGCGTACAGGTCTAACGTCTCTCGCCGTTCATAAAGCTGGTTGATCTCCCCGCGGAACACCCCTGCCCGCGCCAGCACGTACACCAGGAAAGCCTGCCTGTTATACGTGAAGCGGTCGCCAAACAGGTCTGTGTCCACCACGTGGTTTCTCAGATAGTCTACGCCAGACTCCAACACATGCGTCGTAACTGGATAGCCGCTGGCGTCCGCTTCTATCAACGCCAACACCACATAAGCGGTCACCAGCGTGTCGCTGCGGTTGCCGTCCCACCAGGGCCAGCCGCCGTCAGACAACTGGCGCGCATACAGCCGCTGCAAACCAATACTCACTTGTTCGTCCAGGTTTGCCTGTAATACCAGATCACTGATATGGGCTGTTTGCAAAGCCCGCTGCGTCAGCACGTTGGGCAGGAAGCGCGACACCACTTGTTCGGTGCATTCATACGGATAATGCGCCAGATAATCCAGGCCATCGGTCATTGCCGCCGCCAGCGAGGGAGCGACTTCCACCGTGACTTCTCCCTGAGTAACTTCAAAGTCAGGGAAGATGGGCAGCGCCAGCGATTCCACAGCCACGCCGCCATCCAGCAGTTGCCCAGACGTGCCGGCATTTTCCGCCGCCTCATATTGGTAAACCGGGATCCCCTGCCCCTCCAACGTGCCCAGCGTGGGCCGCGTGGCGTCTGCCAGGTCGCCGCTGCGCGCGCTAAAGACCAGGTCTACCCGGTCAACTTCCCCCACCGTCACCTCCCAGGTCACCAGCGCCTGCTGCCGCGGCGGGATAGTCACCTCTTGAGCCGCGCTGCTGTTCAGCGTCACCCCCTCCGCCTCCAACGTGACCGTCGTTTCCAGGGCGGCGTCGCTGTTGTTGTGCACCACCGCCCCCAGTTGGGCGCTGTCGCCGCGAATGAAGAAGCGCGGCGTGTTGGGTTCTACCAATAGCGGGCGGGTGGTCACAATTTCCACCGTGGCTTCCCCCACCAGCGTTTCCTTCGTCACCGCCCGCGCATCCATGCGCCAGGTAGTCAAGTTGTCCGGCAGCGTAATAGACACCGTCGCTTCGCCATCGGTGCCCGTCTGCAACTGCCCTTCCCAGTAAGCCGTGTCCGGGAACTCCTGGCGAATAGTCAGCACGCCAAAGCCATCACCGCCGCCGCCGCCGCCCTTGATCTGGTCTTCCAGTTCCAGGTTAAAGGCGTCCACGATGCGCGTTAACAACAGCGCCGTGTTGACGCTGAGCCAGCGCGTGGCGTAAAAGTAATCCAGAATGGGCGCATCCGTGCGATCCGCCAGCGAAAGCGCCGCCAGGTCCGCCAGCGCCAGCGACAGTTCCGCATCTACGGGCTGCCCCTGGTAGTCGCTGACCCGTACCGTGAAGTTCACCGTATCGCCCGGCCCCAGCGTGTCGCGGTCCGGCGTAATTTGCACCGTTAGCTGCTGCTCTTCCCGCTCCACCGTGAACTGCGCCATGCCCACTTTGAAGTCGGGCGTGGGGTTCGTTTCGTCCACGCCCTTGATCACCACCACCGTCACAAACACGTTGGGAGCCATGTCGCCCGTGATTGGCAGGCGGTAGATAGTGCTGTTGCCGCTCAGGCGCAGCACTTCGTACTGCTTGATGTGACCGCGTTCCACGGTCACCAGCGCGCTGGCTTCCCCCTGGAACGGGGAGGCAATCAAAACTTCCGCCACATCCCCTGGCTGGTAGCTGCCGGCATCCGTAATCAACTCAAAACTGTGATCATTCACCCGCCGCCAGGAAACGTACTCAGCGCCGGCCACCCAGGCATAGGTGGACGCCTGCGCTTCGTTCCCCTGACTGTCGCGGGCAGTGACCACGGCCCGATACACGCCGCCCACTGCAGGTGTAAACGACACTTCCGCCCGCCCGCTTCGCTCGTTCCCCGAGCCGTTCACCGTCACCGCCGGGAAACTGGCGGCGGGGATTTCTTCCACCGTCGTGCGCCAGATGGTCTCTCCCTGTTCGTTTTCTTCTTGCACGCTGTACCAGCGCCGTTCCACGATCTCCACGGACACAACCTGACCGGGCGCTGGATTGGCGTCCCAATCTACCGCTGCCACCTCAAAAGCCAGTTCTTCGCCCGCTGTGCCCACGTAACGAGTGGGGCGAATGCCGGCATACACCAATCCCTGATGCACCACCGCCGTTGTCCGTCCACTGACGGCGTTGCCGGCAATATCCTCTACCGTGGCTTCGATAATAAAGGATTGGCTGCCAGTTTCTTCGCCCAACTCCGCCGGAATTTGCACGGTGAAGCGACCGGCGGCGTCCGTTTGCCCGGTACCGCTGGCGATCACCTCTTGCGGCTGGTAATAAAAGTCGAAATAGTTGCCGCTGTCTCGTTCATCGTTAACAAAACTGAAGCGGCTGAGATTGCCGGCAGGCTGGAAAACGTAATCTGTGGACAGCACTGCCCAACTGACCGCGCCGTTGACCACTGCCCCGCCGGAGAAGAACTGCGCATCTACCGTGACGTCTATCTCCTCCCCCGCCAGCGCTGCTTCTGGCTGGCTGCGGACGTTGACCTGGAAGGTGGGTTTGCGATATTCAGCCACATTGAAATAGCCGCCGCCAATGTAGCGGTCGCCCGCCATGACGTTAATGCCATACCCGCCCAAAACGGCTTCCTCATCCAGCGTGATTTGCGCCGCAAAGCTGCCAAACTCCGACAGCGGCACAGCTTCGTCGAAAACGGTGCCATTGTAACTGCTGATGTTGACCTGCACCGTTTCAAAGGCGGGCAGGCTGTAATCCAGGTCGTCGTTCAACCGCACCACGCCTTTGAAGGAAACCTCCTGCCCTGGACGGTAGATCGGGCGATCCGTGTAAACGTAAGCCGTTGGTTCGTTGGGGCGCAGGTAGTAATCCGTATAAATGCCAAAATCATACGGGTTGACGCCTTCCTGCCAACTGCTGATGGCTGCCCCAAACAGCCCGTCCGCTTCGGCAAAGGCGTAGTACCACTCGCCATAATCCGTGCTCAGGTTCAGGTCGTTGCGGTAGACAATGCCGGCATCATCCGTCTCCCCCCGCAGCACCACATTAAATGACCGGTCATACAGCGTCACCGGCGCGTCAGCCACCGGCTCGCCGCTGGCCAGGTCTGTCACCCACACCATTGCCTCCGTCGCCGTCGTCTTCAACGTCAGGTTCGCCGTGCCCATAATCACCGTCTGCGTCTGCAAATGCGCCAGGTCGTGCTGCACCTGCGCCGAATCCAGCGTCAGGAAATAGAGACCCGGCGGCAGCGCCGACCCATCGGCGGCAGCCATTTCAAACCGTTCGTAACCCTTCTCATTCAAATCGGCGGCCACCGGCTGCGCCAGTTGCCAGACCACCGCCTCAATGCCCGGCGTAAAACTCAAGCTGTTAATGTCCCAACTGGTCAGGTCGCCAAACTGCTCTGGCGTCAGACGGTATAAAGCCACATCCACCTGCCGCACATTGCGATACTCCACCCAGGCTGCCGTCGAGCCGCCAGGACGGTAAAGCGCCAGATTATTGGGAAAGCTAAAGCTCGCCTGCGGATCGTAAGCAGCCGTCGTAAAAGTGATCGTCTGCTCCTGGCTGATGACATTGCCATACGGGTCAGCCATGCCCGGCAGGATGCGTACTGTGTACGTCGTGGAAGCGGCTAACCCATAGAAACGCAAACTGCGATCCCACCGGTCGTACTGTCCGTTGGCGTCCCCAGCAATTTCCGGCGTAAACAGCACTTTACCTTCCAGGCTGGCCCGATCCATGGGCGAGACGAAGTTCAGGTAAAACACGCTGGAATAACGGGTCTGCGTTTCCCCATTGGTGGGGATGCTGGAGCGCACTGCCGGCGGCGCTACAGTGGTGGCCCGCCAGGTAAAGCCGCTGCCCAGCCGCCCGCCAAACGAGGAGAGCGCGCTGTCGCTCAGCGTCAGCGTGTAGCGCGTGTCCAGCGTGAGCAACTGCGTGGGCGTGAAGGTCACAGTGACAAATTCATCATCCCAATCGAACACAAACGGCACAGGCCCGCCGCCCGCAGGCGTCAGGCGGATGGCGGCTTCGGCGCTGGTGGGGTCCATGGGCTGGTTGAAGACGATTTCAAACCCCTGATCTAGCGGCAGGTCTGTCAAGTTGTCGCCCGGCGCGGTGGTCAGTCCCGGCAGCGCGAAGTAGTTGTAGGTGGGCGCTGTGACGGTAAAGGAAAAGGCATAATCAGCCGGAAGCTGCGCCCCGCTGGCGCTGATGGCGTTAACAACATCTGCGCTTACGGTTACGTCATACCTCTGGCGACCAATCAGCGGCCCATCCGGGCGGAACACGTAGACAGAAGTGTTGATCCACTCGCCGGCGCCGGCCGTGGCTGGCGCAATTTGCAGCGGACTGGGCATCTCCGGCTGCGCCGATGCCATTTGCAGCGGCACGACAGGACGGTTAAAAATAACCGTAATGGCCGAATCAATCGCCGCCTCCGTCGCGCCGTCCACCGGCGATACCTGGCTCACCGCCAGATCGCCAATGGTGGCAAACTCCAGCGTCAACCCTTCCAGCAGCGACTCCCCCGCGCTGCTGCGGGCGCGATCCGACACAATAATGCGATAGCGCGCGTTGGGTTTGAGCGTCTGCTCCGGCTGGAAGCGTAGCGCTCGCGCCTGGGGCCAACTGATGGCTCCCGTCACGGCTGCGCCCGCATCATCCACAACCGACAGGGCGGCGGCGGTGGCTGCTTGATCCATCGGCTGGTCAAAGTAAACCTCAAAGTAACCATCCAGACCAATTTCCGCCCCTGGCGGTGGGTTTTGCCCCACCACCGCCGGTGCCACCGCCGCTTCCCCCGCCGGGATGAGACCCGGCGTAGGCGTAACCGGCGGCGTGGTCGGGCTGGGAATTGCCGTCATCGTGGCCGGAACCGGCGTAGGCGTTGGCTCCGGCTGCCGGCGGCAGCTAATACTCAAAACAAAGAGCGCCATGAGCAGGCACAAGGTAAGAAAGCGTGGGCGGGACATCTGTTTGCTCCGTATGAAAGTTCCACCCTGGCGGCGGAACAAAACGCCAGCAAAACGCTGACCACAAATACTATACACCAAAACCCCCTCCCCGCTCAACCCCCAATGCACGATTCCCGTACGATACCCGGCGGCAAATCTGATAAACGTCTGACTCAGGCTTCTCTTGTTTCTGGCATTCTTCGCTATCATTTAACCATAGTTTAATGGCGCACTCTCCAAGACTGCGCCACTCTCCCCCCTCCTTGCCCCGCTCCCTGCCGTATAATCCCCCCATCAATCCACCACCCAACCAAACACACCATCCATCCATGCCCCACCTCCCCTCATACCTCCTCTCCTCTCTCATACCTCCTCCCTCTTTATCGAGACCGGCAGCGCCAACGGCGCGACCCAACCCCAGCCCAGGGCAACGCCCTGGGTAGCTATGACGAGAAATATGTGTAAGATTAGGCCGCCCCTTCGAGGCTGGTGGTTTTTATTCGTTTGGGTTCCCAGGGCGTTGCCCTGGGCTGCCGTAGAATGCCCCTTTGGGGCTTTAACCGCCAACAGCGCCAACGGCGCGACCCACCCCCAGATCAGGGCAACGCCCTGGGGTTAACCCCCCAACACCCATTCAGCCCTGAAAGGGCGACCCAACCATGCATCCACGCCCACACCATCCACAACCCGGCCTCCCCCAGCGCCAACGGCGCGACCCAACCCCAGCCCAGGGCAACGCCCTGGGTACCCCCCAACACCCATTCAGCCCTGAAAGGGCGACCCAACCATGCATCCACGCCCCAGCGCCAACGGCGCGACCCAACCCCAGCCCAGGGCAACGTCCTGGGTAGCCTATGACGAGAAATATGTGTAAGATTAGGCTGCCCCTTCGGGGCTGGTTTTTATTCGTTCGGGTTCCCAGGGCGTTGCCCTGGGCTGCCGTAGAATGCCCCTTTGGGGCTTTAGCCGCCAACAGCGCCAACGGCACGACCCAACCCCAACCCAGGGCAACGCCCTGGGTACCCCCCCAACACCCATTTAGCCCTGAAAGGGCGACCCAACCATGCATCCACGCCCGCA
>JAGVTM010000398.1 GCA_019136785.1 Chloroflexota bacterium
GGCAGTTAGAAGTCGTTCCCCTGGACGCAGTGGGCGAAGTGCGGTATGGCGAATGGGAAGGGGAAAAGGTCAAAGAGCTTTCCCAAAAGAAAGAATGGCTGAACGTCCAATTCTTCCCCAGCCGTATGCGCTTTCCCGAAGGCGAAGCGCTGCGCGCTGTCCAGACGCGCGCGGTGGATGCCCTGGAAGCATTGAGCCTGCGGCACGAAGAGGATATGATTGTGGTAGTCTCTCACGCCGACGTGATTAAGCTGGCGCTGGCTTACTACCTGGGCGTACACATTGATCTATTTCAACGAATTGTCCTGTCGCCTGCCGCTGCCAGCGTACTGCATCTGCCGCGCAATGGCATGGTGCAGGTAGTGCGTATCAATGATGATGGCCCGCTGCGACCGCCGCCAGCAAAGAAGACGGCCGAAACGGAAACTATGGAAGTCGCCACCCCGGCTGCCAGCCAGGATGGCAACACGTTATGAAAGGTTCAAGCCATGGCTCGACATGTTGAACTAAATCCAGTATCGCATCTGACGATTGGGGCTATTGGCGTGCCTGGTCAGCGCGTTTTCTATTTACAGGGCAGCCAGGGCAACACGGTTGTCTCGCTGGTTATTGAGAAACAGCAAGCTATAGTCGTAGCCAATGGGTTTGAGGAACTTCTGCATGATTTACAGCGTCGCTATCCCCAGGCGCAGCGGGACGTCACCGAATCCGTGTGGATGGATTTGCGGCTGCGGGAACCCGTAGAGCCGCTGTTTCGCGTGGGCAATATCGGCTTAGGGTATAACGAGGATTTAAACCGGATTGTGCTGGTGGCGTATGAGCTGGTAGAGGAAAGCGAAGAAGACAATGCTGACGCCGTCAGTTTTTGGGCGACGCGGGCGCAGATTCAGGCAATGATTCCGCACACCCGCGAAGTGGTCAAAGCAGGTCGCCCAATTTGTGGCAATTGTGGACAGCCCATTGACGCCTCCGGGCACTTTTGCCCCCGGCGAAATGGTTATCATCCATAGAGCCGCTGCGGAATGTTTCTGGCCGAGTAAGCGGCTGAATGGTCAAGGGCAACTATGCCGGCAAAAATACTCATCATTGACGATCACGAGCCAACGCGCAACCTGATTGAGACCATCTTGTCGCGCAAAGGTTACCACACCCTGTCGGCTGCCTCTGGCGCGGCCGGGTTGACGGTGGCTGCGGCTGAACAACCTGACCTGGTGCTGTTGGACCTGACGATGCCTGGCATGGATGGCTTTGAGGTCTGCCGGCATCTACGCACCCAAAGCGGCATCAGCCACGTCCCCATCATCATGTTTACCGCCAAGTCACTGGCTACCGACAAACTCAGTGGATTTAACGCTGGCGCAGATGATTACCTGGTTAAACCTACTACGCCAGCCGAACTGCTGCGCCGCGTATCCGCTTTACTGGAGCGTTTTGCCGGCGCCAGCCACCCCCGTGTGCCCGCCTCAGCCGGCCCGGAGCTAGAGTACACGCCCGCCGAGCCCCTCTATACGCCGCCCCAAATAGTTGTGCCGCCAATAAACGGGGAGCGCGCTGCCCGTTCTGGCTGCTTGATAGCCGTTATGGGCGCGCGCGGCGGGGCGGGCGCCACCACCCTGGCTATTAACCTGGCAGCCACTTTAGCCGACCAGGGCCAGGCCGCCACGTTGGTGGACCTGGATATGGCTCAGGGACACATTTCTATTTACTTGAAACAGAAGCCGGCAGCCAGTCTGAACAACCTGGCTGGTGCGGAACGCAGTGACCTGGCGCAGCGGCTGCCATCTGAACTGCTGCCTGCCGGCAGCAACCTGCATCTGCTGTTATCCCAGCCCAACCTGGATGGCCTCTTGCCCACGCTGCTTCCCGCCCAGGTGAGCCAACTGCTCGCTGCCCTGCATCGCCCTGGTTATCGCTTAAGGGAGCGCTGCACCTGGTATTGTTGGACTTGCGTGAACGCAGCACCTTGCCCCAGAGCGCCATCGAACACTTTTTGGCTGTTCCCGTTTTCGAGGTAGTGCGCATCAACGATTACAAGCTGGCGCACGCCGTTAACAGTGGTTTGCCCCTGGTGCGGGCTTATCCCGATACGGCTACTGTGGCTGTGTTCCGCCAGTTGTGCCAGCAGTTGCTCGCCTGAACGATCAGCCTGCGCCCCTGATTGAAGACCGCCTTCATGCCCAACGATGCATTTATGGCTATTCTGGACTTGCTTGAGCGAGGTGAGCTTACCTCCGAGGGCGTCCTGCCCTGGAGCTCAAACTACACCTTTCTGATGCGCGTTTGTGACGCCAATCAGGAAATACAGGCTGTCTATAAGCCGCGCCGCGGTGAACGCCCATTGTGGGATTTCCCGGCGGGTACGTTGTGTTCGCGCGAAAGGGCGGCATTTGTCGTCAGCCAGGCGCTTGGCTGGGCACTGGTGCCGCCCACGGTGATGCGGCGCGGGCCCCATGGCATTGGCTCGCTGCAATGGTTTGTGCCGCACGACCCGCAGCAGCATTATTTTACTTTTGAAGGGCAATTTCCGGATCAGGTGCAGCGCCTGGCGCTGTTTGACGTCTTGATCAACAATGCGGACCGCAAGAGCGGGCACGTGCTGTTGGACGAGAATGA
>JAGVTM010000198.1 GCA_019136785.1 Chloroflexota bacterium
ACCATTACCCCTTCCCTGGCGAGGGCGGTGGGCGACTCTCGCCCACCATTACCCCTTCCCTGGCGAGGGCGGTGGGCGCCTCTCGCTTACCAGTCCCCCTTGCCTGGAGGGGGCGGTGGGCGCCTCTCGCTTACCAGTCCCCCTTGCCTGGAGGGGGCGGTGGGCGCCTCTCGCTTACCAGTCCCCCTTGCCTGGAGGGGGCGCTGGGCGCCTCTCGCTTACCAGTCCCCCTTGCCTGGAGGGGGCGGTGGGCGACTCTCGCTCACCATTACCCCTTGCCTGGCGGGGGCGGTGGGCGCCTCTCGCTCACCATTACCCCTTGCCTGGCGGGGGCGGTGGGCGACTCTGGCCCACCATTACCCCTTGCCTGGCGAGGGCGGGAAGGGGGGGATATAGCTCACCCGATTTTGGAAAATCAGGTTACAAGGGCGGACTATTCTGATTTGGCTTATGAGTGATTATGATGCTGTCTTTATTGGCGCGGGGCATAATGCGCTGGTTTGCGCCGGGTATCTGGCGCAGGCGGGGTATCGTGTTTGCCTGTTGGAACGGCGGGCGGTGGTGGGCGGGGCGGTGGTGACGGAAGAGCACGTGCCGGGCTTTCGCTTTGATCTGGGCGGATCAGCCCACATCCTGATTAACCACACGCCGATTGTGGCTGACCTGAATCTGGCCGCTTACGGTCTGGAGTACATTGACATTGATCCTTTGTTCTTTGCGCCGTTCCCTGATGGCAGTCACATTACCATTTGGAAGGACGTGGGGCGTACTTGCGACAGCATTGCAGCTATCTCTCCGCAGGACGCAGACAACTATGCGAAGTTCATCGAAACGTGGCAGCCGCTGGCGGAGAGCATGGTGGAAGCATTTTTGCAGCGACCTACGCCGCTGAATCTGTTCCGCAGCCTGGGTTTGCACAGCGGGCTGGGGCGGAACAACATGGATCGCCTGAGCGACATCTTACGCGGCTATGGGGCGCTGCTGCGCCACACCTTCGTGACGCCGCAAGTGCAGGCGCTGGTGGGGTGGATGGCGGCGCAATCAGGACCGCCGCCCACCGAACCGTTGAGCGCGCCGTTTGCGCTGTGGCATCCGATGTATCACGTCAGCGGCGTGCGCCGTCCGCGTGGGGGTTCGGGTATGTTGACGCAGGCACTGGGGCGGATGATTCAGGCGCATGGGGGCGACGTGATGACGGAGGCGCCGGTGCGCCGCATCCTGGTGGAAAACGGACGGGCGGTGGGGGTGGAAACAACGGATGGCAGGCGGATCACGGGGCGCGCCATTGTTTCGGGCGCGCACATCCAGACAACTTTAGGGCTGCTGGGAGAGGAAGAAATGCCGGCAAAATCGCGCACCCTGCTGCAAAAGGCGCGCGTTGGCAACGGCTTTGGCATGATTGTGCGCTGCGCCATGAAGGAACTGCCCAATTATACGGCGCTGCCCTCGACGTCCGATGGGACGCCTGGGCCACAGCACCGGGCGCTGCAATTCATCTGTCCAGACCTGGATTATCTGGATCGGGCTTATAGCGATTACCTGGGCGGCGCGCCTTCGCGCGACCCGGCGTTGATCGCTATGACGTTCTCGGCGGTGGATGACACCCTGGCGCCACGGGGCCAACATACGCTGTTCTTGTGGGGACAGTATTACCCTTACGAACTGGCCTCGCGCGAGAATTGGGACGACATCGCCCAACGGGAAGCGGACAGAATGATGGCGAAACTGGCAGAATACGCGCCCAATGTGCACAGCGCCGTGGTGGGGCAGCTAATTGAGACGCCGCTGTATCTGGAGCGGACGCTGGGGCTGCTGCGGGGCAACGTGATGCACCTGGAAATGTCCATTGATCAGATGTTTATGATGCGGCCCGCGCTGACCATGGGCAACTATCGCGGGCCGATTAAGGGGCTTTACCTGACCGGCGCCAGCACCCATCCTGGGGGCGGCATTATGGGCGCTGCCGGGCGCAACGCTGCTGCCGTCTTGCTGCACGATTTATCCCGACCTCGCTGGAGATTCTGGTTATGAGTTACTTTGGTGTTTTGCTGCGTTTCCTGGTGATACCGATTGTCTTGCTGTTGGCGCTGCACAGGTGGGAGAGCCGGCGCAGCCGGGCAACGGCGCCTATGCCGTATCCTATGGCTCCCTGGAAAGCGTTGGGGCTGCTGGTGATTGTGGCGCTGATTTATACCACGCCCTGGGATAACTATCTGGTGGCGACGGGGGTGTGGTATTACGATCCGGCGTTGGTAACGGGGATAACGCTGGGCTGGGTTCCCATTGAAGAGTACACTTTTTTCGTTTTGCAGCCGATTTTTACAGGGCTGATTTTGCTCTGGCTGCTGCGGCGATTCCCGCTGGATGGGCAGCCTACAGCCAATGTGGGCTGGCTGCGGCAAGCGCCAGCATTTGTGTTGGGGGGAATCGCCATTATTATGACCCTCGTTTTGATCGCCGGCTGGAAGCCAGGCACTTATCTGGCGCTGGAAATGGTGTGGGTGATTCCGCCGCTCATTTTGCAGCTTGTATTTGGGGCAGATATACTGTGGCAGGCGCGCCGGCCTGTGCTGCTGACCATCACACTCTCAACCCTCTATCTGGCAGTTGTGGACGCGCTGGCTATTGAGTCTGGCACGTGGACGATCAGCCCGGAACAATCGTTGAACTTTCTGCTGGGCGGCATTTTGCCCATCGAAGAGCTTATCTTCTTCCTGATCACCAATGTCCTGGTTGTTTTTGGTCTGACGCTGGTGCTGTCGCCGATCAGCCGCCGTCGCCTGCTCGCGAGGAGGGCAACGGGCGGCAGCGCCTCGCAGTCGGGGGCGCCAGCCAGCCAGGCGTGATGGCTGCCAGATGGGTGCTATCCTGAAGCGTGAGACCATTATGAACTTTCCAGTATCCCATTCACGTCCCCATTGGTGGAAAACCATACCAGGCTATGGCTGGAGCCTGGCAGCCTGGGTGGGGGCTATGGTGCTAACGCCAATTGTGGCGGCTTTGTGGGGGGACGCGGCTCGGGCCGGGATCGTTTCGGCGGGGGTGCTGCTGCAAATCCTGACAGTAGTCCTTATCCTGGGCAACAGTTGGGCCCCCAGGCGGACGGCGCTGGCAGCCGCAGTGGTGGCGCTGCTGGCCTGGGGGGCCGAGGCGCTGGGTTCCACTACGGGGTTTCCCTTTGGCCGTTATACGTATACGGCGGCATTACAGCCACAAATCGGGCACGTGCCGCTGATTATTCCGCTGGCCTGGATGATGATGCTGCCGGCAGCCTGGGCGGTGGCGGATCAAATCACGCGGGGGCAGCGCGGGCTGCGTTTTGCGCTGGTGAGTGGGTTGGCTTTTACAGCCTGGGATCTGTTCCTGGACCCGCAAATGGTGCATTGGGGGTTCTGGGTGTGGGAAGAACCGGGCGGGTATTTTGGCATTCCGTGGCTCAATTACGCCGGATGGCTGGCGGTGTCTACATTGCTGACGCTGATTGTGCGGCCGCAGGCGCTGCCGCGGCAACCGCTGATTTTGATATACGCGATTACGTGGGGGTTAGAAACCATCGGCCTGATTTTCTTTTGGGGGTTGGTGGGGCCGGGGCTGGTGGGTTTTGTGGGTATGGGCGGTATGTTGGGATGGGCGTGGCAGAGAGGTTTGGGAAAGGGGAGGGAGGGAATAATTAATGGGTGAATGGCGGTGAAGACACCGCTAACAATTCGTAACTATTCACCGCGAAGACGCGAAGGGCGCGAAGAAGGGAAGGAAGTGGGTCGCAGATGGGTGTGAAATTTCGGGATGGGTTTTTTCACCGCGAAGACGCGAAGGGCGCGAAGAAGGGAAGGAAGGGGGACGCAGATGGGTGCGAAGTTTCGGGATGGGTTTTTTCACCGCGAAGACGCGAAGGGCGCGAAGATAGGGAAGGAAGTGGGACGCAGATGACGCTGATTGGACGCAGATGGGTGTGAAATTTCGGGATGGGTTTTTTCACTGCGAAGACGCGAAGGGCGCGAAGAAGGAAAGGGAAATCCTGGTCTGATGGTTGTTCTGGCTTTTTTGCTCAGTTTTCTTAGCGGGGCTGTGCCTTTTTCGGTGTGGATAGGGCGGCTGGCGCTGAAGACGGATATTCGGCAACTGGGGGATGGCAACCCGGGGGCGACTAATGTGCTGCGTTCTGGAGGACGGGGCTGGTTTGCGGCGGCGGCGCTGCTTGATTATGGCAAAGGGGTGGTTCCTGCCGGCATGGCGCATATCGCTCTGGGTTGGACCGGTTTACCCCTGACGCTGGCAGCGGTGGGCGCCGTTCTGGGGCACGCTTTTTCACCGTTTTTGGGCTGGCGCGGCGGCAAAGCAGTGGCGGTAACTCTGGGCATGTGGACAGGGTTGACGGTGTGGGAGGGGCCAACCTGGTTGGGCGTTTTTCTGGGCGTGTGGTACGCGATTGTGAACATTGATGGGTGGGCGGTGATGCTGGCTATGGGCAGCCTGCTGGCTTATTTGCTGTTGGCGCCGCCAGCCTGGAATGGGTTAGGGCTGCGACCAGATGCGGCAGACATCCTGCTGGTATGGTGGGGCAATCTGCTCATTCTGGCCTGGAAACATCGGGCAGATTTGCAGCGGCGGCCGGGGCTGCGCCCGTGGCTGCAGGCGCGGCGGGGCGGGTGAACGCATGATGGCGCTGCACTTGTTTATACTGGCGGCCCTGCTGGTTATGGCAGCTACAGCGACGCTGAACACGTTCATGCAGCCGCGGCTGGGGAAAAAGAACCCGACGATGACGCCCGGTACGCGGGTGTCCGTGCTGATCCCGGCGCGGAATGAGGCGGGAAATATTGCGGCAACAGTGCGTTCGCTGCTGGCGCAGACGTATCCTGATATGGAACTCCTGGTGTTGGATGACCAGTCCAGCGATGGCACGGCGGCGGCAGCGGCGGCGGCAGCGGCGGGCGACGGGCGCTTCCGGCTGCTGCGAGGCGAACCCCTGCCGGACGGATGGCTGGGTAAAAATTGGGCGTGCCACCAACTGGCACGGGCAGCCAGCGGGGAGGCGCTGTTGTTTACGGACGCGGACGTGCGTTGGCAGCCTGGAGCATTAGCCGCCGTGGCAGCGGAAATGAACCGCACAGGGGCGGATTTGTTGAGCGTCTGGCCGACGCAGCAGACGGTTTCCTGGGGAGAACGGTTGGTGGTGCCGCTGATGGCTCTGGCAACGCTGGCGTATTTGCCGCTGCCGCTGGTGCACCATACGCCCTGGGCGGCCTTTGCAGCAGCCAATGGGCAATGCCTGGTTTTCCGGCGGCAGGCTTATGATGCCATTGGCGGGCACACGTCTGTGCGTGGAAGTGTGTTGGAGGATGTGACGCTGGCAAGGTTGGTGAAGAGCGCGGGGCTGAAGCTGCGCCTGGCGGATGGCGCGGGTTTGGTGCAGTGCCGCATGTATCAGAGTTGGGCGGAAGTGCGGCGCGGCTTTGGCAAGAATATCCTGGCGGGGTATGGCGGGCGCGTCAGCCTGCTGCTGGCGGCGGCTGTGTTTCACTGGCTGGTCTTTGTCTATCCGTGGCTGTGGTTGTTGTGGGGAGCGGCGCTGCCGCCGGCGGGGTGGCCTGTGTGGCCGCTGCTGCTGGTTGGGCTGGGCGTGCTGCTGCGGGCGCTGACGGCGACGATGACGGGGCAGCGGGCGTGGGACGCCTGGCTGATGCCGCTGTCGGTCGGGTTGATGACGATTATTGCCGGGCAGGCACTCTGGTGGCAGGCGCAGGGTGGGCGGCAGTGGAAAGGGCGCACGGTGTAAGTTGTGAAGGTATGGGGCATGAGGTATGGGGCATGAGGTATGAGGTATGAGGTATGAGGTATGAGGGGGGGGCTGTAGGTTGTCGCCTGCGACCTGGCGATTTGGAGAATTTGGGTTATGGGATGGCAGGAGAAAATATGTTGAAACGAGAACAGTTTCGCGGGGCTTTGTGGGGATTGGCAGCGGGGGATGCGGTGGGGACGGCGTTGGAGTTTACGCAGCCGGGCCACTTTACGCCCATTACGGATATGGTGGGCGGGGGGCCTTTCCGGTTGAAGCCGGGGGAGTGGACGGATGATACGGCTATGGCGATGTGTCTGGCAGCCAGTCTGGTGGAAACGGGCGGGTTTGATGCGGCGGACCAGATGCGGCGCTACGTGCGCTGGTACCGGGAGGGGTATTGGAGCAGCAACGGCGTCTGTTTCGACATTGGGAACACGGTGTCGCAGGCGCTGCGCCGGTTTGAGCGCAGTGGGGAGCCCTACAGCGGCAGTACGGATGCGTATTCTGCCGGCAACGGCTCGCTGATGCGGCTGGCGCCGGCAGCGCTGCGCTATGCGGGGCAGCCGATGGAAGCTATTGCCCGCGCCGCCGATAGTTCACGCACGACGCACGCGGCTGTGGCGGCGGTAGATGCCTGCCGCTATATGGCGGCTCTGATCGTGGGGGCGTTGGGCGGGGCGGATAAAGAAACCTTGCTGGCTGACTATTATACGCCAATGGCAGGGATATGGGAGCGGCAGCCGTTGACGCCAGCCATTGCGGAAATTGCGGCGGGTTCTTTCAAAGAGAGGCAGCCGCCGCAAATACAGGGCAGCGGCTATGTGGTGAAGTCATTGGAAGCGGCGCTGTGGGCTTTTTATCATAGTGATAACTTCCGCGATGGCTGCCTGTTGGCGGTTAATCTGGGACAGGATGCGGATACGACTGGGGCGATTTATGGGCAATTGGCAGGGGCGTTTTATGGCAGCGAGGGTATTCCGGCGGGCTGGCGGGATAGGCTGGCGAAGCGGGATGAGATTGCGGCGCTGGCAGATGGGTTGTTGGCGCTGGCGGAGGGTGAATGAGGTTTAAGGAAGTAGACCCCCATCCCCCAACCCCCTGCCCCCTAAAGGGGGAAGGGGGCTTTTCAGAGAGGGCGAGGGGCGCTGCGCGCCTCTCGCCCTACATTACCCCTTCCCTGGCAGTGAAGGTGGGATTGCCTGGCTATTTTCTCAAGGTACCAAAGGGGGAAGGGGGCTTTTCGGAGAGGGCGAGGGGCGCTGCGCGCCTCTCGCCCTATATTACCCCTTCCCTGGCAGTGAAGGTGGGATTGCCTAGCTATTTTCTCAATGTCCTAAAGGGGGAAGGGGGCTTTTCGGAGAGGGCGAGGGGCGCTGCGTGCCTCTCGCCCTACATTACCCCTTCCCTGGCAGTGAAGGTGGGATTGCCTGGCTATTTTCTCAAGGTGCAAAAGGGGGAAGGGGGCTTCGGATGCGGTACAGGGCTTAGGCAACGCGCCCTTACAGGTGGATGGCAGGTTAGCGTAAGAAAGGCGGCGGTCGCAGCCTCAAAGAGATGAGAACAGTACCGCTTAATCTTATTTTAAGAATTGTTCAGTATAATTTGAACGTTCTAAACATACAGCGCCGTTGGCTGGCGCGGTGTGGATGACGGGCAAGAAACGAAATGAAGGTAACTATTCACCGCAAAGACACAAAGAATGCAAAGAGGTAGCGCTGCATTTAATCGTGGTGGCTGACACCCATTTTTATGGGCAATTTTGGGGGCAGACGCGCCCAAAATTGCCCGGCGCCGATTGAAGACCATGAACACAGCAACAGTTGAACGAAACATGCCCGAACGCCGGGAAGATGAAGGGCGGCATGAAGCGCGCCGCCAACGCCCAGACCAGGCGCAAAAGCGGGGCCGCCGCAGCCCGAAAGAGACCCTGGCTGATCTGAACTTTGGCGAGAACCTGAGCAGCGACGTGATTGATTTGTATCTGGGGGACATCCGTAATCAGGCGCTGCTGACGCATAAGGAAGAGATACAGTTAGCCAAAGCCATCGAAGCGGGCCAGAATGCCGCGCGGAAGCTGGAGCAGGCAGAGCTCAGCGCTCAGGAGCGGGCGCGCCTGGCGGGAATGGTGGAAAAGGGGGAAGCGGCGCGGGAGCGGGTGGTGCGCTCTAATATGCGGCTGGTGGTGAGCATTGCCAAGAAATATCGGAATCGCGGGCTGAATTTTTTGGACCTAATCCAGGAAGGGAACGTGGGGCTGATCATTGCCGCCGATAAGTATGATTACACGATGGGCAATCGCTTCAGCACTTACGCGACGTGGTGGATCCGGCAGGCGATTACGCGGGCGTTGGCTAATCACAGCCGCACGATCCGGCTGCCGGCACATTGGCACAGTATGTTGATTAAGGTTAATCAGCTTAAGCGGGAGTGGGAGCAGAAGTTGCAGCGCGCGCCTACGGTGGAGGAACTGGCGGAGGCGTTGGCAATGCCGCCGGATCAGATTGATTGGCTGATGAATGCCAGCCAAAGCCCTATCCCGTTGGAGCAGCCGTATGGGCCGGAAGAGGATACGGAGTTTGGGGATTTTCTGGAAGATGAGGACAGTCCTGATCCGGCTAATCTGACGGCGCAGCGGATGTTGGCGGCGGAGATACAGGCGTTGTTGGGGGAACTGCCGCCGCGGGAGGCGGAGATTTTGCAACTGCGGTATGGGCTTTATGATGGGGAGTTTCGCACGTTCCGGGAGATTGGGGAGATGTTTGGGTTGTCGCGGGAGCGGATACGGCAGCTTGAGCATGATGCGTTGAGTAAGCTGCGGTTTGCGCAGATGGAGAGGGGGGGGTGAAGACCCCCATCCCCCAACCCCCTTCCCCCTACCGGGGGATGGGGGCTTTTCGGCGAGGGCGAGGGGCGCGGCGCGCCCCGCGCCCTACATTACCCCTTCCCTG
>JAGVTM010000591.1 GCA_019136785.1 Chloroflexota bacterium
TCTTCGCGGTAAAATAATTCTTCGCGGTGAAATAATTCATTCCATCGCAGTAAAACTCGGCGCGCCAGCTTTCCCCCTTCCCCTTCGCGCCCTTCGCGTCTTCGCGGTAAAATATTTCTTCGCGGTAAACTTTTCTTCGTGGTAAACCCTTTCCTTCCTTTGTGGGCAATTTTTGGCGCGTATGCGCCAAAAATTGCCCATAAAAATGGGTGTCAGCCCCGCCGCAGGCGGGGCTGACACCCACAGCGCTACCAAACTATTCTGGACAACCACTGTGACCGACTACACCCCCTCCGAACTCATGATCGTCAACGCCGCCCGCGCCCTGCAAGGCCATCGCGTCGTCTTCGTCGGCGTCGGCCTGCCCAACATCGCCTGCAACCTGGCCCGCCGCACCCACTCCCCCGGCATCGAACTCGTCTACGAAAGCGGCGTCTTTGGCGCCCAGCCCGCCCGCCTCCCCCTCTCCATTGGCGACCCCACCCTCGTCAGCCGCGCCACCGCCGTCACCAGCATGTTAGACCTGTTCCTCTTCTATCTGCAAGGCGGCCTGGTAGACGTAGCCCTGCTCGGCGGCGCCCAGATTGACCGGCGCGGCAACCTCAACTCCACCGTCGTCGGCGACTACGTCCATCCCAAAGTCCGCCTGCCCGGCTCCGGCGGCGCCGCCGAAATCGCCATCAACGCCAGAGACATCCTGATCATCATGCGCCTGAAAAAACGCGCCTTCGTCTCCAAACTCGACTTTTGCACCAGTCCGGGACACATAAATGCCGGCAACAGCCGCGCCGCCCTCGGCATTCCCGGCCGCGGTCCCCAACTCGTCATCACCGACAAAGCCCTGTTCGACTTTAGCCAGGACGGCGAAATGACCCTGATCGAACTCGCTGCCGGCGAAACCATAGACACCATTCAAGCCGAAGTCGGCTGGCCCCTGTGCGTCTCCCCCCACCTGCGCCCCATGACCCCTCCCACCCCCGCCGAACTCACCGTCATCCGCCAGGAACTCGACCCCCAGGGCCTCTACCGTTCATAAGGCCTTTCTTTCCGTGCTCTGGCTGCCAGGGAAGGGGTAACGTAGGGCGTGGGGCGCGCAGCGCCCCTCGCCCTCTCCCGAAGCCCCCTTCCCCCTTTAGGGGGATGGGGGTCGCCTCACCCCCCTTTGTCCTTCTTCGCGCCCTTCGCGTCTTTGCGGTGAAATCTCTTTTTCTTCGCAGTGAAACCAGATTCAGGAGAAAAACCATGCCCACCCAAACCTACCCCCTTCGCGGCAAACAGCAGCAGCAACTGACCATTTCCTGGGAAGACCCCTGGGAAAACATGACCATTCATTGCGACGACGAACCGCTGGGCCAGGTCAAAAACGGGCGCAAATCCCTGCGAACCGGCGTGCGCTTTCCCCTACCCGATGGCTCCCGCCTCCTGCTGCGCCTGGCCGGCAAAGAAGGCTCCGAGCAATTACTGGTGCAGCAGGATGACAAACTCTTGTGGCCCCTACCTGCCCGCAACCTCGACCTGGCCTACAAACGCGCCTACATGGTCCTTTACGTCCTGGGGGCGCTCAACGCCGGACTGGCAGCAGCCCAACTCCTGTTTGACCTGAACCCGCTGCAATTTGAAGCCATGGGCATTGCCGGCATTGGCTCCATCTTCTCCGGCCTCGTCCTCCTGGCTCTAGGCGTACTCGTCCATCGCCAGCGCTCCCTGCCCGCCTTATATAGCGGCGTTGTCGTCTACACCCTCGATGGCATCCTCGGCTACTACGTCGTCGCCCAGATGGGCGGCGACCCTGGCATAATTGGCTACGTCGCCCGCGCCATGTTCCTTTACTACCTGATCCAGGCCATCCCCGCCCTCAAATCCCCCTCTCCCTCCCCACCACATTAACCATTCACCCATTCACCAATTAATTATTATTTTCCCTCTTCCCATTTCCCCACCGCCACAACGCCAGCGAACTCCCCAACCGTAAACACGCAATCCCAATCAAAGCCGTCACCAGTCCTAGATGCTCCGCCACGATTGGCCCCACCAGCGACCCAATCAAAATAGCCACATTCAACGCCATGTTGTACCAGGCCAGATGCGTGGGCCGGTCGTCATCCGGCACGTGATCCAGGATATAATTCGACAGCGCCCCACCCGCCAGCGTCCAGGCAATGCCCCCCACCACCTGCGTGAACAAGAACAATTCCACGCTGCGCATTTGCGACGTCAGAAACGGGTAAGAACTCATCAGCACCGACCCCACCACCATCAACCGGTGATGCCCCCACCGCTGGCTCAACCGCCCTAACTGCGTCGAACCCAAAAACACCAGCACATAAAACACCGCATTTCCCAGACTGATCGTCTGGTCAGACAACCCCAACCGATCCACCCAAAACAACGGAAATAACGGAATCGCCAGATACTGCGTCAGGTGAAAAGCAAACAAAGCCGCCAACACCGGCCCAAAAGGCCCCCGCCACACGCCCAAACTCGGCGGGCGCAGCGTCTGCCGCTCCAGCAAATATCGCAGCCCGGTAGCCGGCGGGCTGGTGTCCCCCAGCGAACGTACCGACCCCGGTCGGGCAATGTCGCCAATACCGCGATGGCTGCGTGGGCGGCGATGCTGCGCCGCGTCCGAAACCCGCACCTGCCGCAGGTGCAAACTGCTCATAGCCGCCCCCACGAACCCCAACCCAAAGACGATCTGATAGCTCAGCGGAAAAGGCAAATGAGACAACAAATAGCCGCTTAACAGGGAGGTCACCGTGAAAGTCACCGCCAGCAGCGCATTGCGAACGCCCACCACCTGCCCCCGCCACTCCGGCGGCACGGCTGCCGCAAACAAGGCGTTAAACCCCACCGCCAGCACCGTCCCCGGCAGACTCATCACCAGAATCGTAGCCAGATACGCCCAAATCTGGTTGGCAGGATTAAACAGCAGCGGAATAGGAACCCACAACAGATAGAAAAAGCGGAAAAAGACAGACGACCAGAAAACCGCGTCGTCAATCCGCATCCGGTTTAACCACCAGCCAGACGGCAGCGCAATCAAAATAGCGATAACCGCCGGGATGGCGCTCACCAGACCCACTTGAAACCCGTTGCCGCCCAGTCGCACCAGATACACGCTGATAAAAGCCACCGCACTGCCGCTCAGCACGCCAAACCAGGCGATATCCAGGAACAAATGAATGAAGTTAGATCGCAGTTCTGCCGGCGTTCCCCCGCGCAGCAACCGCTCTTGTACTTTTTGCGTCGTCATACATTACCAAAGCCAGGAAAACCCGCTTCCTTTACCACAGAAGAAAGTCAAAGAATACCAGCCTCCCTTCTTCCTTCTTCCTTCTTCCTTCTTCCCTCTTCCTTCTTCCCTCTTCCTTCTTCCCCACCAGGTGATAAACGTCACCTGACATTCCTGCCAGACTATGCTATCCTATTTGTTGGGCAGCTTACCGTTTCCTGGCGCTTGCCAAACGGGTAATTTTATGCCGGGCGGACGTGATGCGCCACTGATTGCCGGCATTCCCGCCCCCTCAACGGCATCCCATAGGGAAGTTGTAGCCCAACTTTCTAACCACTGACCGCTTGCCACTGACGACCATTCGCCACTGCCCACTTACCACTACTTCCGAAGGAGATTTTACATGACAATCACAACCAATGGAGAATTGAAGTTCGAATCCCGCCAGGCGCTCCTCAAAAGCCTGCGCAAAAACCGCAACCTGGCCCATGCCGAACTTGCCGGCATGGATTTATCCAAAGTAACCCTCAGCGGCGTCAACCTCGAAGAAGCCAACCTGGCCCAGGCCCAACTACAAGGCGCAAAACTCGTCGGCGCTAACCTCGAACAAGGCAACCTCAGCGGCGTCCAGGCAGAGACCGCCCGCCTGGTAGGCGTCAACCTGCGGCAAGGCAAACTCGTCGGCGCCATCCTGCCCGATACACGCCTGGTAGGCGTCAACCTCGAAGAAGCCGACCTGACCGGCGCCGACTTGCGCAACAGCCACCTGGTAGGCGTCAACGTCGCCGGCGCCGACTTCAGCGACGTAGACACCACCGGCGCCCGCTCCCGCAACGTGCAATGGGAAAAAGCCAAAGTCCCCCCCGCCAACCTGCCCACCCCCCTGCCCGCCGCCCCCCGTTGGCTGCCCCTGGTCTTCGGCTTCGCCGTCGCCTTCGTCGTAATCTACCTCCTCCGCCAGCGCCGGCCCGGCTAACTAAACAATAACCGGCATGGGTCAAAACTTATCCAAACACCTTTACAAATTTAGTGTCATTCCGAGAGCCTGTGCTGAGCCTGCCGAAGTATCCGCCAAGGAATCCCTACGCGGTAAGTTAAGAGGGACTCCTCGCCGAAGATGGCTCGGAATGACAAGTGGACGGTAATAATTTGTAAAGATGCTTTCGTCAAAAATGAACCATGCCGTAATGTAGGGCGAGGGGCGCGCAGCGCCCCTCGCCCTCTCCGAAAGCCCCCTCCCCCCTGGGGGACTGCCCCTTCAGGGGGATGGGGGTCTGCTATCTACCTTGCCGGCAGCGTATCATCAGATAGCGGGTCCATTGCCGGCAGCGCCCACAAAATCCCCGACGTAATAATACCGCCAACCGGAACCAGCAAAAACAATAGCCACCAGGCGCTCTTGCCAATGTCATGCAAACGGCGTGCTCCCGCCGCCAGGAAAGGTAGCAGCATCGCAATATTACCTGGCGCCGTATAAATCTTGGCGTTCTTCGCGTCTTTGCGGCAACCCCCAAAAAATCCGCAAAATCCGCGCCTCATCTGCGTCATCTGCGTTCTCTCATCATCTCGTGTCGAAACCAAAAATCCGCAAAATCCGCGCCCCATCTGCGTCATCTGCGTGCCTTCTTTCCCCGCTAACCCCACTCCCCCAAATCATTGACCAGCGCTTGCATGCCGGCGCTAATCCGCTCCAACGCGAACCCCCGATGCTCATGCAAAAAGCGGAACGTCTCCGCCCGCAGCGGCGCCAGCAAAATGTCTGCCAACAACTCACTATCCAGGGCCGGCGACAACTCCCCGCCAGCCACGGCTCCCCGCAGCAAACCGCTCACAGTCAGATGCAGCCAGAAATAGGGGGCTGTATCTTCCTGCGCCGGAATACCGCTGCGCTGCACTTCGCACAGCAGCGGCGAGTGATCCGCCGTGAAAAAGACCAGCGCATCCAGAAAATAGTTAAGCTGCCGCAGCCAGGGTGTTTGCCCCACCGTCATCTGGCGCAGTCGTTCCAGCATCAGATTTTGAAAATCCCGAAACTGGCTGTCCATCAACGCCAGACACAACTCCCCCTTACTGGCATATCGCCTGTACAACGTGCCTTTCCCCACCCCCGCTTCTTTGGCAATATCCGCCATATTCACATTCTCCACCCCCGCCGCCGCAAACAGCCGTTCCGCCGCTTGCAGCACGCGCACGCGGTTCGCCGCCGCGTCCGCCCGCTCGCCGCTGTGCGCGTCCTCCGCTGCCAAAAGCTGACCCAAAGGAATCGAATGCGTCATTTTTTCATTGTACCAGATTTCCATTTTCATCATAGTGCCCTCGCCCTCTCCGAAAGCCCCCTCCCCCCTGGGGGACTGCCCCTTTAGGAGGAAGGGGGTTGGGGGATGGGAGCCCCATTTCATTTTTATAAGTTTTCCATGAGTCGCCGCCAGTTTCCTTGACAAGTGGACTCAAGTCCGTTATTATTCTAACACATAAGCGGACTAAAGTCCACTTACACACACAACAACCACTGCTCCCTGTTCACTGACCACTGACCACTGACCACTGATCACTCACCACTGATCACTACTCACTCAAAGGAGTTTCACAATGACCTGGCAAATTGACCATGCCCATTCCCACATTCTGTTCACCGCCCGCCACATGATGATATCCAAAGTGCGCGGTCGCTTTGAATCCTTCGGCGGCGAAATCAGCTTCGACGAATCCGACCCCCAAAACACCACCGTCTATGTCGAAATTGACGCCAACACCATCAACACCCGCGAAGCCCAGCGCGACACTCACCTCAAGTCCCCCGACTTCCTGGACGCCGCCAGCTTCCCCGTGTTGACCTTCCAGAGCAAGCGCGTCGAACAGCACAGCGAATACCGCGGCAAGTTGATCGGCGACTTGACCATTCGCGGCAAAACCAGAGAAGTAACCCTGGACATCAACTATGCCGGCACTGCCCAAAGCCCCTGGGGCATCACCAGCGCCGGCTTCTCCGCCGAAACCACCATTGACCGCCGCGACTGGGGCCTGACCTGGAACCAGGCGCTCGAAACCGGCGGCATCCTCGTCGGCAACGACATCAAAATCGAAATCGAAATCGAACTCATCAAACAACCCGCAGCCGAAATGGTTGCCGCCTGATAAGACCGTACTACAATACACCGTAGGGCGGGTTACCAACCCGCCCTTCACAATCTATTTACCTGCCTCTCCCATCTTGAACACGGCTGCCCGGAGGAACCCATGCGCCGACCCTATTTCGACAGTCACATCGAAGGCTTACAACTTCAAGGGCCGCTGCAATTCTTCCCTGCCGCTGCATTCCCCACCATCAACCCCGTCCATTGGCTCTACTCCCACTTTGCCGTCGGCGGCTACAGCCCCCTGCGCCGCCTCAGCGGTATGCTCACCGCCCACATGACCCAGATCGCCCCCTACAACGGCTTCACCTGGCATCCCCATCGCGGCCTGGAAATCTACACCTACGTCATTGACGGTCAGCTATACCATGAAGACAGCACCGGCGGGCGCGGCGTCATCACCGCCGGCGAAGTCCAGCGCATGTTTTCCGGCAGCTACATCATGCACCAGGAACTCAACCTCACTGCCGAGTACGCCCGCGTCATTCAAATCTGGTTTGTCGCCGGCGTGCAACACATGGGCTTAGCCCCCCACTACGAACAGGTTCCCCTCAGCCAGATGAACGCCCGCCGCCAGGGCGATGCTGTCATCCGCGACATCATTGGTCCCCACGGCGCCACCGATGCCCACGTCGAAGCCCGCCTCACCGCCGCCGTGCTGCCCCCCGGCGGCGCCAGCGCGGTGGAACTGCCACGGGACAATGAAGACCTCTTCCTCTACTTCGTAGATGGCGCGGGCCGCCTGGAAGCGCCTGGCTTGTCTACCGCCGTAGATCGCTACGACGTCCTCCTGGCTGATCCGTCCGCCGCCGCCCCCACCATCACCGCTGGCGCGCAGCCGCTCACCTATCTCTCCTTCTATCTCCCCCCCTTTATGTCCGCCTGACAGCCATCTGGAGACATCTATGACTATCCTTGGCCTGCACCACATCACCCTGGGCTGCTCCGACGCCCGCCAGACAGTCGCCTTCTACACCCAGGTTCTAGGCCTCCGCTTCGTCAAAAAGACCGTCAACTTTGACGACCCCGGCACTTACCACCTTTATTTTGGCGACGAACTGGGACGTCCAGGCACAGCCATCACCTTCTTCGAGTGGCCCGGCGTGCCCCGCGGCTACCCCGGCATTGGCGGAACCCACCACTTCGCCCTGCGCACGCCCGGCTACGACACGTTACTCCAATGGAAGCGCCGCCTGACCGACCTGGGCCTCCACGTAGATGGCCCCCTGGATCGCCACTACTTCACCTCCATCTACTTCAACGACCCCGACGGCGCCATCATCGAAATCGCCACCGATGGCCCCGGCTGGGCCGTAGACGAAGCGCCAGAAGCGTTAGGCCAGGCTTTCCGCGAACCCCCGCCGCAAATGGTCATTAACAACCGCGATGAAGCCCGCATCAAAGCCGTCACCTGGCCCGAACCCGTGCCCGCCATCACCCCCGCCATGGCCCTGCAGCATGGTATGCACCACATCACCGCCATTGGTACAGACATCCAGCGCACCCACGCCTTCTTCGCCGATCTCCTGGGCATGCGCCGCGTCAAAATGACCAACAACTTCGACGATCCCAACTCCGCCCACTGGTACTGGGGCGTGGACGATGGTCGCCCCGGCACCCTCATCACCTACTTTGAACGCGCCCCCTCCCGCCGCCGCGCCCGCATGGGCGTGGGCCAGACCCACCATTTCGCCCTGGCAGTGCCCGACGAAGAGACGCAGCTAATCTGGCGCGAACGCATTTTGCGCGCCGGCATTCCCGTTTCCCCCGTCATGGATCGCATCTACTTCAAGAGCATCTACACCCGCGACCCCGACGGGCACATCGTCGAACTGGCTACCGTTGGCCCCGGCTTCGCCATAGACGAAGACCCCGCCGCACTGGGCCAAACCCTGCGCCTTCCCCCCTGGCTAGAACAACACCGCGTCCAAATCGAAGCCACCTTGCAACCTATCGCCTGAGAAGGGGTAATGTAGGGCGAGGGGCGCGCGGCGCGCCCTCGCCCTCTCCATTCACCCAACCCTTTTCCTAAACCTCCAGGCTGACCTTCATCCCGGCACGCTTATGACTCCTATCCACCAAAACCAACCCATCTACACCGCCGGCAAACCCCTGCCGCAAGCCCGCGCCGCCATGATCCTGCTGCACGGTCGCGGCAGCGCTGCCCAAAGCATCCTCACCCTCGTCCCCGAACTCAACCAGCCCGATTTCGCCTACCTGGCCCCCCAGGCCCGCCATAACACCTGGTACCCCTACCGTTTCCTGGCCCCCCTCTCCCAAAATGAACCCTACCTCTCCTCCGCGTTAGCCGCAGTCGCAGACGTGGTGGACTTTGTCACAAATGCCGGCATCCCC
>JAGVTM010000611.1 GCA_019136785.1 Chloroflexota bacterium
TGCCTGCCGGACGCGCAAAAGACCTTGCGCTTTCTGGCTGTTTTCCGCCAGCCGTTGCCTGTGGATGCGCAATCCCCTCTGGAGAAATCGGTTTTCCATGCCTGTATCAACCAGTTATTGAGCGTCAATCTGGCGGTGAGCGATGAGGCAGCCAGGGAGGTCAGCATACAGCCTGAAATCCGCCCCACCCTGCTGCGGCTGCTGACGCCGGATGAGCGCAACCAGTGGGAACAGATGGCGGCAGCGCATTGCCAGCAGCGCGGAGATGTTCTGGAAGCGGTTTATCATTGGCAGATGGCCGGCTGCGCCGAGGCGGCGGCGGCGCTGCTGATTGCGCAGCGGCGGGAAGTGGGCCATGAAAGCTTGCCTCTTGAGCCGCTGCGGGAGCGGCTGGCTGCTTTTCGACGCAGCGACCTGCCTCTGGACACCCGGTCGCAGCTAAATCTGTTGACCGGCAGAGCCGAAGAACTGGCGGGACACCTGGAGGCGGCGCTGCGGGCATATCGGGAGGCGTTGGCGGCAGTGGAGAATGGCATTAAGGCCGAAGCTTATTATCGCCTGGGGCGTGTCTATCGGCAGACGGACCTGGATGCGGCGCTGGCTCATTTTGGGCATGGCAAAAGGCTGCTGGCGGACACGACCCGCCCTGACGAGTATGAACTGTTAGCCAGGGTCTGCATCAGCGAAGCGTGGATTTTCATAGACCACCGTCCCGACGCGGCCGCAATCGAACAAAATCTGGCGCTGGCGGAAAGGGCGCTGCCGTATTGCGCGGAAAAGGAAAGGACGATATTGCGTATCGCTGGCAAGCCTGGCGTTATGCCCAGGAAGCGCGCGATCTGGTGCGCATGATGAACACGGGCCACAATTTAGGCATGGCTTATATGCGGCAAGGACAGTATGAGGCGGCGCGCCCGCTGTTTCAGGAGAGCCACGAACTGGCGTCGCAGTTAGGCAACCGGCGCATGGTGGCTGTCAATAATAAGGCGCTGGGGAACTGGTTTGTGTTGAGCGCAGCGGATTACGGGCAGGCTATTCCGTACCTGACGGGGGCGTATGCGGATTTGCGGGAGATGGAAAACCAGTTTCACCTGGCGACCGTTTGCTATGATCTGGCTGAGGCTTACGCTCTATCGGGCGAGGGTATGGCGGGGAAGTCTTATTATGAAGAGGGGATGCGCATTGCCGCGGCGTTGGGCAATGCGCCGCTGCAAAGCGCGTTGGCGGCGCTGGCGCAGCAGTGCCCGGAATTGACGCTGGCGTTAAACGCCAGACAACGGCAGGCGGTGGGGTTTATGCGGGCTAACGGGGCGATTACCAATCAGGAATACCGGGATTTGACGGGCGCCAGCGCGCGCACAGCGACGCGAGATTTGAATGAGTTGGCGGCGGTGGGGGTCTGCGTGCAGGTGGGGCAGGGGCGGACGACGCGCTACCGGCTGGCGTAATCAGGTGTGACGCGCCTGGGGTGTGTCTGGCACACCTGCTACTATGTTGCCTGCTGTCGCTCATGGCGGTTGCGGGCGGCTTCTTCTCCCTGGGTGTCCTGGCCTAAGGCGCGCCAGCGGAAGCGCGCGCCGTAGTCGTTGGCTTTGCCTTCCACGGCATCGGCAATCAGCCCGCCCAGCAGGGGGGCAAATTTGAAGGCGTGTCCGCTGCCGCCAGCGGCTACAGTCAGACCAGGGTGGTTGGGGTGGCGATCAATCCAGAAGTGTTCGTCCAGCGTGTCGCAGTAGAGGCAGAGGCGGGTGGTGACGATGGGGGCTTCTGCCAGCATGGGCAGGGATTCGGTGAGGAAGGAGCGCAAGAATTGGATGTCTTCATTGCTGACCTGGCGAGGGTCGCGGGCAGGGTGGATGCGGCGGCCTACGCCGTGGTTGGCGATTTTGACGACGCGCGCCTGGGGATGCCAGGGAAAGCCATACCAGCCTGTCTGGCTGATGTCGGCGGCAAAGACGGCGAAGTTGGGGGGCTGAAATAAGGCGGGTTTGGGCGCTTTCAGGTGGAAAACGGGTTGGCCCACGGCAACCATAACGGGGGCCAGGTCGGGGACGAGCAGGGGGGTCCAGGCGCCGGCGGCGACGACGACGTGATCGCCTGAAAATGAAGCGCCCTGCGCCGTTTGGACGCCAGTGATGCGGCTGCCACTGCGCAGCAGATGGCTGGCGGCGGCGTTGGCGTGCAGGGTGACGCCCAAACTTTGAGCCAGGCGAAGCAAGGCTTCGACCGCGCGCCCACTTTCGACGTAACCGGCTTGAGGGTTCAGGTAGCCGTCCACAAATACGCCTTCACGCCAGGCGGGGAAGCGGGCGGCGATGTCCAGGGCATTCAGCCGTTCTGGCTGGTGACCGCGCTTTTGCAGCATCTGGTAGCTTTCGTATTCGTAGCTGTGGGGGGACATGGGGGTGGTGTTGAGGAACAACATGCCCACTTCGTGGTAGAGGGGTTCGGCAAAGAGGGTTTTGTTCCAGGTCAGCCAGCCCTGGCGGGCGGCTTCGCCCATGCGCATGTACAGTTCGTCGGCGCCGTAGTCCATGCGCACAGCTTTGCTGATGTCGGTGGAGGCGGCGAGTTCGTGGGGCAGGGGGCCGGGATCGAGCAGCGCCACGCGATAGCCGCGCTGGCGCAGTTCGATGGCGGCGGT
>JAGVTM010000496.1:0-1888 GCA_019136785.1 Chloroflexota bacterium
TTTGGTTTGCCATCCAGCTTTTTGGCGGTTTTGGCAGCCTGGGCGGCATGCAGCCAGACGGCGGCGTGGCCTTTTTTGCCCACATAGGCGGTTTTGTGGCTGGTTTCATTCTGGTGCGGTTATTTTCCGTGCGGCGGCGCTCTGACATCGCCGGCGACAGCTACCCCGGTAGCCGTTTGCCACCTTACTACTGAAACGAACATTTCAGGAGCGGCCCTCTGATCCCTGATCACTCCCTCCGACCACTCATCTTGGGAGCGGCGCTCTGATCACGCCCCACCTTCGGTGGGGAAGCCACTCCTCACTGATCACTTTTTAAGGAGTTGTGGATGGAACGCGAAGTTCTCACCTGGTCAGACGTAGACCGTCTGATTGACTACCTGACGCCCCAGATTCATGGGCGTTTCGACTCAATGGTGATTATTACCCGAGGCGGCATTGTGCCTGGCGGCATGTTGGCTGAGGCCCTGAATATTACCTATATCCTGACCGCCTCGGTGCGTTTTCCCGCCGATTTTCCCGGCCTGGCTCTGGACAGGAACCTGGAACGGCACGTCCTGCCCGAATTTCTGCAATTCCCCGACAGCAGTTTGCTGCGTGATCGCCGCATTCTGGTGGTAGACGACGTCTGGACGCGCGGGCGCAACATTGTCACCGTCGCCAGTCGCATTGACGCCGCCGGCGGTCATCCCGAAACGTGCGTGTTGCACTACAAGCCGGGCACTTCCCTCTATCCGGGCATTGCTCCCGACTACTACGCCGCGGTGACCAATCGCTACGTCATCTACCCCTGGGAAATTGACCGCGGTCCTGAAGTATTGGGCATGTGGAATTAGCGCATTTGACGATGCCCGCTACTTTTGTTACCATTTCCGCGCGCTGAACTGCGCCCGCAATGAATTGCGCTCTGGCTATGTGCCCATGGCACCGGCGATGATTGGGTCCCTGACGGCGAAACGCCGTCGAACCGTGTCAGGTCCGGGAGGAAGCAGCACTAAGATGGATGCTTCGGGTGATCAGGAACACCTGGTCGTCGCCGGTCTCATGGGCATATGCCGGCAGACCCGGCAGGCTTTATCGCAACCTGCCATATCTGCAAAGCCACCCTGTTTCTCCCCAGCGCCATGACGAAGTTCCCCTCCGTTGTCAAATCTATCCTGCTGGCGCTCCTGGCTATGCTGACACTGCTGGGGCTGGCCCGCGTTACCTATTTGTGGGCGCAGGAGGAATATACTATCTATGTTTCCACGCCCCTGACCGCAGCCGAACGCCGCTCTGTTACCGGGCGTTTTGATACGGTGGCGGGCGTGCTGGCGGATGCCGGCATTTCCCTCGCCCCGGCCGACTACGTCACCCCCGCCCTGGACGCCCCGCCTCAGGTAGAAACTGCCATCGTTGTGCAAAAAGCCCTTTCAATCACCTTGCAAACCGACGAAGACAGGCAGTTGTTCTGGACGCACCAACCCACAGTTGGCGCATTCTTGACGGAAATTGCCTTCCTGACGGAAGGGGCCTTCCTGACGGAAGGGGCCTTCCTGACGGAAGGGGGGCGCACCATCCAGCGCACCGACCGCATTTTTGCCGACGGTCAGCCTGTTGCTTTCAACGCCCTATCCCAGACGCCGCTGCCCGCGCAGCTAGACATTCGCCAGTTCTTGATGGTGACGATTCGGGATGCCGGCAAAGAATTGGTGGTACGCACAGCGGCGCAAACGGTGGGACAGGCTTTGCAAGATGCCCACATCACCGTTTACGCTGCCGATGGCGTTACCCCCGCCTTAGGCCAATGGCTCACCCCCGACACCGTGATTACTGTGCGCCGCTCCATGCCCCTGACCATCCTGGCAGACGGGCGCACCATCCAGACGCGCAGCCACCACACCAACGT
>JAGVTM010000496.1:1897-2850 GCA_019136785.1 Chloroflexota bacterium
GTCCTGGCTGAATCGGGTATTGGTCTGGTGGGCGAAGATTTCACCCGCCCCGGTCCCGACGTGCCTTTACAGCCAGGGCAGACCATCGAAGTGATTCGCGTGACCTCAGATTTTCGCGTTGAGGACCAGGCCATTCCCTTTGAAACGCTGTGGCAGGCCACTGACCGCTTTGAGATAGATACCACCGGTCTGCTGCAAGCGGGCGCGCCAGGTATTCAGCGGCAGCGCATCCGCGTGCGTTATGAGAATGGCGTCGCCGTCAGCGAGACGCCCGACGGCGAATGGGTGGCGCTGGCTCCCGTCCCTGAGATTATTGGCTATGGCACGCAAATTGTGGTGCGCGTGCTGGACACGCCCACGGGCCCGGTCGAGTACTGGCGCAAGGTGCGCATGCGCGTCACTTCCTACACAGAGGCGACTTCGGGCAAGACGCCAGACCACCCTGCTTACGGGATTACTGCCAGCGGGCTGCGTGCCGGCACAGGCATTGTGGCCATTGATCGCGCCATCGTGCCCTGGCGCAGCTACGTTTACGTGAATGGGTACGGCGTCGGCCTGGCGGGCGACACCGGCGGCGGCGTCAAAGGGCGCTGGATTGACCTGGGTTACGATGTGGACAGCTACATCCACTGGAGCGGCTACACCGACGTCTACTACCTCACCCCCGTCCCCTCCGCCGACCAGATCAACTACCTCCTCCCCACCTGGCTCCCCTGACCAGCCCCTTTCTCATTGCCCGTTTTCTGTTGCCTGTTTTCTGTTGCCTGTTTCTTGTTGATGAACCATCCCAAACACATCCTCAACCAGCACCACATCGAAGCCAAAAAGAGCCTGGGGCAAAACTTCCTGTTTGACGATAGCATCCTGGCGCGCATTGCGGATGCGGCGGAGCTAACGTCTAGCGATCACGTGCTGGAGATTGGCCCCGGAGTGGGGCACTTGACGCAGCATCT
>JAGVTM010000323.1 GCA_019136785.1 Chloroflexota bacterium
AACGCCGATATTCATCAAGGCAATGTGACCGGGTCGTATTTGCCGGCAGACATCTATGCCCGTTACCACCGCCTGCGCGGCAACCGCGTGCTCATGGTCTCCGGCTCCGACAGCCACGGCACGCCCGTAACCGTCAAAGCGGACGAACTGGGCAAAACTGCCGCCGAGGTCTTTCACTACTACCACGAACGCTTCCTGCAACTTTTCCAGCAGTTGGGCCTTAACTACGACCTTTTCACACACACGGACACCGAAAATCATCACCAGGTGGCCCAGGACATTTTCCTGGCCCTGCTGCAAAACGGCTATTTGTACCGCCAGGTGACCGCCCAGATGTACTCGCCCGCCAGCGGCAAATTCCTACCCGACCGCTACGTCGAAGGCATCTGCCCCAACTGCGGCTACACCCGCGCTCGCGGCGACCAGTGCGACAACTGCAACACGCTGTTCCAAAGCGCCAGCGAGTTGATCAACCCCCGCAGCCGCCAGGATGACACTGCCCTGGAACTGCGAGACACTGAGCACTACTTCCTCGATCTGGAAAAACTGGCGCAGGATGGCCTGGCAGATTGGATCCAGCAGGACAAAGAGCATTGGCGACCGCAGGTCATCAACTTCGCCCGCAACCTGATCTTGAATGAAGGATTGCACGGGCGCGCCGTCACCCGCGACATGGGCCTGGAAAAACTGGTGGTATAATCCCGCCGCTCGCACCGTCTACTTTATCGGCAAAGACAACATCCCGTTCCACGCCATCATCTGGCCCGCCCAACTGCTAGGGGTGCAGCGTCTGTACGAAACAGACGAAAGCAAGCGGCTCAATTTGCCTTATGACGTGCCGGCAAACGAGTTCATGAACATGGAAGGGCGCAAAATCAGCGGCAGCCACAACTGGGGGGTGTGGATGCTGGAGGCCCTCACCCGCCACGATCCCGATCCACTGCGCTACTACCTGACGGTCATCATGCCCGAAACGCGGGACTCCGATTGGAGTTGGGAAGGCTACCTGGAGCGCAACAACGCCGAACTGGTAGCCAACTGGGGCAACCTGGTCAACCGCGTCCTCAGCATGACGCGCCGCTACTGCAAAGGCGTTGTACCCGACCCGGGGCCCTTGACGGCGGCGGATACGGCGCTGCTGGCAGAAATTGACGATGGACTGGCGGTTATTGGCGATCTGTACGATGGCTGCAAGTTCCGCGCTGCTATGAAAGAGGCGATGGCTTTGGCTACCCGCGTCAACCAATACCTGGAAGACACCAGCCCCTGGTCTACCATGAAAACAGAGCCACAGGCTGCCGCGCGCGCGTTGTATACGGCGCTGCAAGCCATTAGCGGCCTCAAAGTGATCTTTGCCCCTGTGCTGCCCTTCACCAGCGAGCAGTTGCACCATTACCTGGGGGAGGCGGGTCGTTTGTTTGGCCAGAGCAAAATAGAGACCTATCGGGAAAGCAGCCGCGACCATATCGCCCTGACCTATGATCACCAGGGGGCCGTAGGACGCTGGCAGCGCGCGGAGATTCCCACGGGGCGCGTTTTGCCGGCGCCTGCGCCGCTCTTCAAGAAGTTGGAACCCACCGTGATCGCTGACGAATTGGCCCGCCTGGGGCGGTAGGCGATGCGACGCTACCTGGGGCTGTGGCTGATTCTGGCAGCCTACTTAAGCGTAGGCGTCCTGTACGCTGTCTACACCCCACCCTGGCAGGCGCCTGACGAACCCGCCCATTACAATTACGTGCGCCAGTTAGCCGGCGGCGACTTGCCGGTGATTGCGCCTGGCGATTACGATCAGGATTACCAGGCGCAGGTCATCAGTTCGCGTTTTGCGCCTGAGTACAGCGTAACCCCTTTCAGCTACGAAGACCACCAGCCCCCCCTGTATTATCTGCTGCAACTGCCTGTGTATTGGCTAAGCGGCGGCTCGCTGCCGGCCATGCGCCTGCTGTCACTGCTGTTGGGCGCGGGCGTAGTGGCTCTGGCGTATGCCATTGCCACGAAGTTGTTCCCGGCGCACCCCTGGCTGCCGCCCACAATGGCGGCTTTCGTGGCTTTTCTGCCGCAGCATGTGGCTATGCTGGCGGCGGTGAATAATGACAGTCTGGCGGAACTGTTGATTGCGGCAATTCTATTTGGCCTGATCACGCTATCCACGTCCACCCATGAACCGTCTCAGCGCGCCTGGCTGCTGCTGGGGCTGCTGTTGGGGTTGGGCTTCCTGACCAAAGCCACCGTGTACATCATGGCGCCTGTGACGGCGCTGGTTGTGCTATGGCGGTACTGGGGAGATTGGCGAAGTATGTGGCGCGTGGGGGTAGTCGTATTTGCGCCCGCCCTTTTTCTCGGCGCGCTCTGGTGGGGACGTAACCTGTTCGTCTACGGCGGGCTGGACATATTAGGCGCGGCAGCGCACGATCAGGTCGTCGTGGGCCAACCCCGCACCGGCGAATGGCTGCAGCAGTACGGCTGGCGTTACACGGTCGCCGCCTTCCTGCGCACCACCTTTCAAAGCTTTTGGGGACAGTTCGGTTGGATGGGGGTTGTCATGCCCTCGTGGGTTTACCAACTGCTGCTGCTCTTTAGTGGCCTGGTCATCCTCGGCTGGTCGTTTTCCTGGCGCGCCGCCGACCGCCCCCGTCCGCCCCGCCCCGCTGCCCACATCTTGCTCAGCACCTTCCTGTTCAGCGCCGCCCTCTATCTGGGCTACAACCTCACCTACGTGCAGCACCAGGGTCGCTACCTCTTCCCCGCCCTCATCCCCATCGCCGCCGCCGTCGCCGTCGCCCTGGGCGCAGCCGCCTGCCTCTCCCCCCTCCACCGCCGCTGGCCCCCCGCCGCCTTGCTCCTCCCTCCCCTCCTCGCCGCCGCCCTCCTCAGCCTCGACCTGCTCGCCCTCTTCCGCTTCATCCTCCCCCAACTCACCCTACCCTGACGCTCGCCCTCGTCCATACGCTAAACGCCGCGCTCACCTTACCCCGTCCCAATAATAGGTGGGAGCGAGTACCGGCGTAGCCAGGCTAAAGCGCTCGCTGTTGTCCGGCAGCTAGCCGGAAAACGGGACCCTATCTTCCCAGCATGGCGCCTATGCCGGCGCCAACCGCAATGCCGCCGCCAACCCCAACAGCCAGCCACACAGCCAGATCGCCGCTCACCGCGCCAATCACTATGCCAATCAAGGCTCCGGCGACAAGCCCCAGAGCAACGCCTAATGCCAGTTTGTTTGTCTTCTTCTCGTTCATCTTTGTTCCCCTTCGTAAATAGCCAACGCTGTAGGGCGGGTTGGCAACCCGCCCATGTTCCAAAGATAACCTCACGCGAAGACGCCGGGGGCGCTGAGAAAAATTCGTGTGATTCGTGGCTAAAACAAAACGCACCCAATGTCAGGTCGGCGCTCAAACGACTACTACGGCGTTGGAATAGCGCCGAGTTGCTGTAGCCAGCCGAGCATGTCCGTTTGATTCCACCGTTCCACGCATTTCCCGTTCGCAAAGCGCAGTATGGTCATGCCGGATACCTGAATGCTCTTGCCTGTTGGCGGAATGCCCATAAATGCACCCTGATGATTGCCCTCCATCTGAAAGCGACAAGCCAACCGGTCGTCTGCCATGATGACATCCTGGATAATCAGCCGGGGCTGAGGGAAAGCCTCCCAAAGCCCATCATAAAACAGTTTGACGCCTTCACGACCAGGCGGCAGACCAGGTGGAAGACCGTGAAGGATGACCTGCGCGTCATACAGATCCAAATAAGCGGTCAGGTTGCCGTCGTTCCAGTTGTTAACGGCGCGCTGGAATACAGCCTCATTCGCAGCAGTTGACATAGCCCAACTCTCCTTCTTTGTTAATTTGAGGGAACGGAAAAGATTTCACCCTATATGGGCGTTCTGGCGCAAGGATTACTCAATTATGGCTCCCTGTCAAGAGCAGTGAGTTGGTGAGTTTTCTTATTTGCTGCGGCTGACGTGGTCTGTCATGGGGATCTGCTGTCCATCAAATATTGTGGCGAAGCGCTCACTCAGCTTTGCAGCGCTATCTGCATGGTTGGGAGCCGCGCGGCGCACAATGGCGTGTGTTCGCGTTCTGGCTGACGATCCTGTCCAGGGCGGGAACCGGCGGCGACGCCAATCCTCAACTCACCGCTTTTTGCACGAGGGCGCTGATCGTGGCCTCTGCGGCGGCAGTCAATTCCTGCAGCGCAAAGGCGACGGGCCACAAGTCGCCCTCATCCAGGTTCGCCTCATCGCTGAAGCCCAACGATGCGTACCGCGTTTTGAACTTCTCCGCGCTCTGGAAAAAGCAGACTACCTTGCCGTCTCGGGCATACGCGGGCATCCCGTACCAGAGTTTGGGCGAGAGGACTGGCGCGCTGGCTTTGATGATTTCGTGGAGCCGGTTGGCCATAGCACGCTCCGGTTCGGGCATCTCGGCGATCTTGGCGAGTACGGCGCTTTCCGCCTCTGCCTTACCCTTGCTGGCGCGCGCTTCCGCCTTCAGTTCTCGGGCGCGCTCCTGCATTGCGGCTCGTTCTTCGTCTGTGAATCCTTTAGCCTTCTTGCCGGCAGCCGTGGCGCTGCCGGCAGATTTTGGCGTGTCCTTCTTTGGGCTCATGGAAGTCTCCTTATTGTGATTGATTGTTGTTGCAGCCAGGTTTTTACCCACTCAAGGCAGGCAGCGACTACGATTATAGAACATTTGTTCTAAAAAGTCGAGGCGGATTTTGCCAATTTGCCCAGGGATGATTTAGTTGTACATTGTGATACCATTGGCGAATGAACCTATATGATTGGAATCCTGATAAGAATGAGAGAGCAAAGAGCCGGCGGGTATCACATTCACGGAGATTTTTCGCAAAACGACCAATTCAAAATACGCTGATGAGCGGCTAAGAGAAACGGCATCATGATACTTATAGGCGTTGAGTGTAGGTTTGTAGAAAGCGGTAGGGTTCAGGTGCAGCGAATCCGGCTGGCGGGGGCGTGGGTACAGGTGGGGCAAGGGCGGCAGTGGGTGGATGAGGCGGGGCGGCACGTCTTGATTATGCTGCCAGACCAGCAGGTGCGGGAACTGCTGCTGCGGGCGCAAACGCTGGATTGGGTGCTCCTGCCCTCCCCGGCGAGACCAACAGTCGTGTAAAGTCAGCCGGAGCGCCCTTCATAAATTATCTGCTTTCTGTTTCCCGTTATCTGTTTTCTGTTGCAGTTGGCGATACTTGACCCACTCGTAGTAAGCCAGATAGAAGCTAAGGCGCAGACCGTGGAAACCGTCGCGGTAGCCGTGGAGGGCGACAAAGCGCCACCAGAAGTGGCGCAGGGGCTGGGTGAAAGGGGTGTAGAAGTGGGGGACGACGCCTTGTTGATGCAGAATGCCGGCAGCTACCGCCGTATACTGCCGCTGCTTGGCATGAAAATGGGCCGGGTCGCGGTAGTTGTAATGCACCAGCGGCTGCTGCAAATAGCCCACTTCCCCTGCTACCACCGCCACCTCATGCACAGGTCGTTCATAATGCACGCAGCCCTGGCGAAACAGCCGCAGTTGGTAATCGGGAAACCAGCCTGCCCCTAACGTCAATTTGCCAAAGATGTAGTTGTGGCGCGGCACATACCAGCCGTTTTCAGCGCAGCCGGCGATGATGCCGCGAATTTCGGCTGCCAGGGCGGGCGTGCCGCGTTCATCGGCATCCACAAAAAAGATCCAATCGGTTTGCAGCGCCGCCAGGGCGGCATTGCGCTGCTGCGCATAGTTTTGGAAAACGTTTTGCTGTACTTCCGCTCCCGCCGCCCGCGCCAGTTCTAACGTGCCATCGTGACTATACGAATCAAAGACCAGCACCCGATCCACCCACCGCAAACTTTCAATACACGCTTGAATATGCCCGGCTTCATTCAGGGTAAGGACAATGGCGCTAAGCTCCATGATTGTTCTTTGCGCTCTTCGCGTCTTGGCGGTGAAATCCCGGCAATTTACGCCTGGGTTGGCGGACGGCGGCAATCGCGCCAGACAGCAGCGGCAGCGCTGTACGCCTGGCGCAGGCGGACGTCGCCAGTGCGCTTCGCCTGGCGCTTCAAGCCGCGTTGGGCGATGTGGCTGGCTAACCAGACTACCGGCAGCTTGTGATGCTTCTGATACAACTGCGCCCGGCTGCGCCACAAGTTCAGCACGGAGTGTGCCGGCACTTGCCGCGTGCTCTCTCCGCCAAAATGCACTATCTCTGCCTGGGGCACGGTATGAATCGTCCAGCCGGCTTCGCGAATCCGCCAGCACCAATCAATTTCTTCGCAGTACATATAAAACGACTCGTCGAAGCCCCCGGTGGACTCAGCCACATCGCGGCGCACCATCATGGCCGCCCCCAGCACACAATCCACAGCAAAGGGAGGGCGGCGCGCCTGAAAATAGCGCCGCGGATAACGCCCGTTCAAGCGGCTTTCATAAAGCCGTCCAGGCACGGACCACAGGTCAAAAGCAAGCTGAGACAGACGGGGAAAAGCAAAAGCGCTGTGCTGAAAACGACCATCCCCATAGACCAACCGCGCCCCCGCCAGACCGGTTTCAGGACGAGCGTCCAGGCAGGCAGCCAGATGCTGCAAGGCGTAGGGACGAACCAGGGTGTCTGGATTGAGCAGCAGAAAGTAGCGAATGCCATCTGTTTGCGCCAGCGCCGCCTGCATGCCCTGGTTGTTGGCTGCGCCAAAGCCGACGTTCTCCTGATTTTGAATCAGATGGGTTTGGGGAAACAGGTCGGTCAGGAGCGCTTGCGTGCCGTCCGTGGAGCCGTTGTCTACTACCCAAACGTCCCCCAGCAGGCCGCTGCGCCCCAAATCGGCATACAGCGACGTCAGACAGTCCGCCAGATAATCACGCACGTTCCAACTGACGATAATGACAGCTACATCTAACATAGCAAGCAGGCTCTACCACTCCACGTCAGCCGCAAAAATGGCGGCAGCATCTAGCTCCATCGTCTGAATCAACTGGCGTACGGGCGCATAAGCAGCGTCGCTGGCCAGGGCTATGCCAGACCAGTTGTAAAAATCGGGCGAACAAATGGATTGAAGGCAGGCCTCGGAATTGCCAAAATCAACTACAGCCTGCGTCAGGGGAATGGCCACTCCATAGGGAAAAGCGCTGCCCAGTACCAGCGCGCCATTGGGAATAGGTTCTGTCAGGGTCAGGATACGGGTGACGTCGAAGATTTCGGGGCGGATGTCAAACAAGGCGGCGCGAGCGTCACGGATGCGATAACCGCCGCTGTTCGGCCCGCCAAATATGACTTCAATGTAGCCAATGGGGTGGCGGCTGGGGGGAATGCCCAACTGTCGCCAGAGTTCGGGGCTGTCCTGTCCATACGTCCAGAGACGTTCTTCGTAGGGCATAATGGGTGGGTTAAAAGAAGCTGTGACGAAATCCACTTCACCGTCCAGCAAAGCCAGCAGGGCGTTGCTTTCACCGTTGTAGGGCACAATTTCGGCCGGGGTGATGCCCTGGCGCTGTAACTGCACCAATGCCAGATCATAGGTGGCCACGGCTTGTTCGCCGGGAATGCCCCAGCGCTTGCCGTTCAGGTCAGCCAGGGCAGCAACGTCGCCATCGGCAGGAATGACGTACATGCCGGCATGCCACGCCGCCTCAAACCGCTCCCCCACCAACGCCGGCTGCGCCCCACACTGCTGCTGCGCCCATACAGTGGACAATGCCGGCAAAAACGCCGCCGCCCGATCCCTCTCGGCGCACAGCAAAGCCACCGTCGCTGCCAAACTTTCGGGAATGCGCACCTCATACTGCTGACCTGTGGCTGCGCTGAGCGCCGTCAGCAGCGCCTGGCTGCGTCCATTGATAATCCCTTCCGCGTACGTCGGCGGGAACAACAGCAACAGCGGGCGCTCCACCCCGCCGGGCGCAGCTGGCGTCACCTCCAACACCTCTGTCACCGTCTCCGTGATGACGCGGGTAACGGATACCTGTTCGGTGACAATACGCGGCGGAGCCAGCGTGGCCGTAGGCGCAGCCGACACCACCTCCCGCGTCACTTCCACCAATTCCACTTGCGGCGCACAGGCGGCAACCCACAGACCGGCCCAGGCCAGTAACAGGATAACAAATAAAGTCTTTTGACGATTCATACGCGCTGTATCGTTCTCTTAAGTCTATTGCGTTGGCGGCTATAGATTCAGCCGCAGCGACGCAAGTTCCCTTAGTAATCGTCTAAAAACAACTTCCCGTTTTGGGCTCGTAGTAGCCGCTTTAGCGGTCTGGACGGCTAAAGCCGTTACTACGAACTTATTTCTGGATGGTCACTTAGCGAAACTGTCTGCCGCCACGCGCGATTATATCAGGCAGGCAGAAAGTCGCGGCTTTTCGCGTCCATCTACTCTAAAATGACTAAGGTATAACCGAAGGCGCACAAGGCGTATACGATACGCCCCTACGGGGCCGCTTCGCTTTCTGGTTTTCGGGGAATTTCGCGCGGTGGGCAAGGTTCCCGATGGTCGGGATCGGGCAGATCAATCAAGATAGACTGCACATCCACGCGGTTGTTAAACTCGGAGATTTCCACGTCTTCGTGAATCAAACCCGCCCACACCGGCTGCGGGTTGCGCTGACCCAACGGGCCAGTGATGCGGATGCCGCCGCTGACGATGGCTCGTTGGCCGGGCATCAGATATGGGTATCCGTCTATGATTTCCAGGGCGTCAGCTTCGCCCACTGCCCAGCGATACGGATAGTCTGACAACTGGTTTTCGTAACCAATTGCCACCCGCCACGCGCCCGACTCCGTGAACCAGCCCAGCGTATTGTAGTTCCAGTCGGAGTCATACACCGTCTCCGGCGTAGGCCCGGTGGTGCGGATGGGCGTCGTGCCATAGTTCTCAATGGTCAAAGTAAAATAAAGGGTGTTGCACAAAGCCACGGCGGTGGCGTTGAACTGCACCTGCTGCCCGGTGACCGGCGCCACGATGTCGGCGCGGGGCACGCCGCCATAGCGAATGGTCAAGGGTTGTTCCACGCGCATTTGCTGGCCCTCCGCATCCTGAGCCAGAGCCACAATCAAATATGTGCCATCGGGCGGCGGCGTTTCGCCATTGTCTACGCCGCCTTCATAGTCGTAAACGTGACGACCGGGCGCGCCTGGTTCCACGTTACGCTCCAACTCGCCAATAGGAATTTGCCCGCCATCGGGCATTTGCAGAAAAACGCGCACGTCTGCCTGCTTTTGCAGCACAAAC
>JAGVTM010000236.1 GCA_019136785.1 Chloroflexota bacterium
TGACGCAGGGGCTGCAAATGGCCGGGGCAACGGTGTTTGTGGGGCATGCGGCGGAGCAAGTTGCGGGCGCGGATGTGGCGGTGATTTCGTCGGCAGTGCCGGCAAGGAACGTGGAAGTAATGGCCGCGCGGGCAGCGGGTATACCCGTTTTGAAGCGGGCCGAATTCCTGCGGGCGCTGACGGCGGGGTATACGTGCATTGCCGTAGCCGGGACGCACGGCAAGACGACGACCACGGGCTTAATCAGCCACCTGCTGATTGCCACCGGGCGAGACCCCAGCGTGATTGTGGGCGGGGAATTGCCCGCGTTGGGCGGTAATGGGCGGGCCGGTCGCAGCCGCTTCTTTGTGATTGAAGCGGATGAGTATGATTACATGTTCTTAGGGCTGCGCCCAACTGTGGCCGTGATCACCAACGTGGAGCATGACCATCCCGACCTGTTCCCCACGCCAGAGGCTTATCGAGATGCGTTTGCCCGCTTTGTACGGCGGCTGCCGGCAGATGGACAGCTTATTACGTGCATCGAAGATGAAGGGGTGCAGCGGCTGCTGGCGGAAGCAGCGCTGCCGGCAGGCGTGACGGCGACGACGTATGGTCTGGGCGACATGCCGGCAGTGCGGGCGCTGGATGTGCGCCCCAACCAACTGGGCGGGTCGGATTTTCTGGTGCAGGCGGGGGCGGAAACGTTGGGCATCGCGCGGCTGCGGCTGCCTGGGCGGCACAACGTGCTCAATGCGCTGGCGGCTATTGCGGCAGCGCAGGCGGTGGGCGCGCCGTTTGCGGAGATCGTGCCGGCATTAGCGACCTTCACGGGCGTGGCGCGCCGCTTCCAGATAATTGGGGAAGCGCAGGGGGTGACGGTCATTGATGACTATGCGCACCACCCCACGGAAATCCGGGTTAATCTGGCGGCGGCGCGGCAGCGGTTCCTGGGGCGGCGCATCTGGGCTGTGTGGCAGCCGCATACATACAGCCGGACGCGCCTGCTGCAAGCGGAGTTTGCCGGCAGTTTTCTAGACGCGGACTGTGTGATTGCTCTGGATATTTATCGCAGCCGTGAGGTGGACACGCTGGGCATGACGACGGAGATGGTGCTGGCGCAAATGAACCACCCTGACGCGCGGTTTATCCCGTCGCGGGAAGAGGCGGCAGCTTATCTGGCGGCGCACGTGCAGCCAGGAGACGTGGTGTTGACGCTGGGCGCAGGCGATGGCAATGCGGTGGGGGAATGGTTATTGGACAGGTTGAACAGGCGGGCAGAATCCCCGCCCCACGGAGACGGCGGCAAAGAATGAATTTACAGACGTCGCTTATGGATGCAATTCTGACTCATTTTCAGGACACGTTTGGCCAGCAGTTTCAGGTGAACGCGCCACTATCGCGGTATACGACGGCGCGGATTGGCGGGCCGGCGGAGATGTTTGTGACGGTGACCACGGCGCAGGAACTGCAGCAGGCAGCAGAGATGGCTTACAACTCGCGCATCCCATATTTTATTTTGGGCGGGGGGTCGAATGTGTTGGTGGCGGATGCCGGCATTGCGGGCCTGGTCATCTTCAACCGCGCCCGCCAGATGCGCTTCCGCCACACGGGAGCGCACGTAGTTTGCACGGTAGAATCGGGCATGAATCTGTCTTCGCTGGCGCGGCAGTGCATCGCCAAAGGGCTGGGGGGCCTGGAGTGGGCGATCAGCGTGCCGGGCACGGTGGGCGGGGCAGTGGTAGGCAATTCGGGCGCGCATGGCAGCGATATGGCCAGCAACGTGCGCACGGTGACCTTGTGGAAGCCAGGCGTGGGCATCCGTACCTACAGCCGCGAAGAGATGGGTTATGGCTACCGCACCAGCGTACTGAAGCAGGAACAAGGCACAGATCGCTCGCGGCGGGTGGTGCTGGCAGTAGAACTGGAGTTAAAGCCAGAACCCGTGGACGTGCTGACAGCGCGGGCGGATGGGTTTGTGGCTTATCGTAAGGAAACGCAGCCGGGTGGGGCCAGCTGCGGCTCCATGTTTAAGAATCCAGAGCATTTTTATGCGGGCTATCTGATTGACGCTGCCGGCTTAAAAGGGTACCGGCGCGGCGACGCGCATATTTCGGAGAAGCACGCCAATTTTTTCATTAACGATGGCGAGGCGACGGCGGAGGATGTGCGTGGTCTGATTGCCGAGGCGTGGAACGTGGTACGCGAGAAGTTTGGCGTGGAGATGGAGTTGGAAGTGGAACTGGTGGGTAACTGGCAGTTTGAGTGAAAGAGTTTTTTGCCACGAATTTCACGAATTTGACGAATGATCTCATGAGAGGTTTTTTTGCCAGGAATTTCACGAATTTGACGAATGATGTCATGGTAGGGTGATGGCTGAGAAGAAGCGGAAGTTAAGGGTTGGCGTGATTTTCGGCGGGCGATCGGGCGAACATGAGGTGTCGCTGCAATCGGCGCAGTCGGTGTTAGCCGCCCTGGACAAGGAAAAGTATGAGGTGACGCCGATTGGGATCACGCGGCAGGGGGGATGGCTGACGGGCGACCCCATGACGGCGTTGATGGCGGGGCAGGCGGCAGCAGCGCAACCGGCGACGCTGCTGCCCGATCCGGAGTCGGCGGCGCTGCTGCAGGTGGAAAGAATGGCGGCGCAGCCAGCCACTATGTCGGAGGTGGCGCACCTGGACGTGATTATTCCCATCTTGCACGGGCCCAATGGCGAAGATGGCACGGTGCAGGGGTTGTTGGAACTTGCCGGCATTCCCTACGTGGGCGCAGGCGTGGTCGGTTCGGCAGTGGGCATGGATAAGGCGATTTTCAAAGCAGTGATGCAAGCGCACGACCTGCCAGTGCTGCCCTGGAAGCTGGTACTGAAAAGCGAGTGGCTGGCTGACGCAGACGGCGTACTGGAGGCAATTGAAGCGATACTGGCGTATCCCGTGTTTACGAAGCCAGCCAATCTTGGCTCCAGCGTGGGCATCTGCAAGTGCCGCAGCCGCGAGGAACTGCGGGCCGGGCTGGACGAGGCGGCGCAGTATGACCGGCGGCTGATCGTGGAGCAGGGCATCAACGCGCGCGAGTTGGAAGTGGCGGTGTTGGGCAATGAAGAACCGCAGGCAAGCGTGGTGGGCGAAGTGCGACCGCGGCGGGTTTTTTATGATTACGTGGCCAAATACATGACGCCGCCAGGTTCGGCAGAGGAATCGGAACTGTTGATTCCCGCGCCGCTAAGCGAGGCGCAGGCGGATCAGGTACGAGAACTGGCGCTGGCGGCTTACCGGGCGATAGATTGCGCCGGATTGGGGCGGGTGGATTTATTGATGGATCGCCAGAGCGGCGCGGTCTATTTGAACGAGATTAACACGATACCTGGCTTCACACGCATTTCCATGTATCCCAAGTTGTGGGAAGCCAGCGGTCTGCCGTATCCCAGGCTGCTGGATAAGTTGATTGAGCTGGCGTTGGCGCGCGAGGAACAGAAAGCGGCGCTGAAGCGAACCTATGAGGCAGGCCCCGCGTGAGGCGGCTGAGCGAGAGAAGTAGCCGGGCGCTCCTGGCGGCGAATGCTTGAATCTATCTGGCGGGCAAGATGCCCGCAGCACGTGATAGGATTATGACTGAGAAACAGCCCAGTAACCGGAAACTGCGCAAGCAGCCAAATGTGCGACGAATGCAGGTGGCGATGCCGGCATCGCCGCCAAAGCTGGCGGTGCCGCGCACGGCGCAAAAACGGCGGCGGCGCAATAACGAGACGATCCAGCGGCCGGTAGCCCTGCTGAAGCAGGTAGTCTTGACGCCGCGGTGGGTCAGCCTGGGTATTTTGCTGCTGTGCGCCTTTGCCCTGTATTTGATCGGCGGCGACCAGGCGTTTGCCCTGAACAGTATTCCGGTGGCCGGGGCGGAAGTGATTCCGCCGCAAGAGATTGTGGCTGCCAGCGGGCTGGCAGGGGTGCACGTTTTTGCGGCAGACCCGGAACAGGCGGCAGAGCAGGTGGCGGCGCTGCCGGGGGTTATTTCGGCTACGGTTAGCCTGGAATGGCCCAATCAGGCGTTGATCCAGATCAAAGAGGATACGCCCGTAGCCATATGGCGGCAAAACGGGCAATCTTTCTGGATTAGCCAGGACGGGGCGTTGTTTCCGGCGCGGGCATCCACGCCAGGGCTGCTGGTGATTGAGGCGGAGGAAGCAGCGCCGTTGATTGCGCCGCCGCCTGAGCCAACACCCGAAGCGGCAGAAGCGGAAGCAGCAGCGACGGAGGTCGCAGCGGCGGCAGTGGGGCTGCCGTTTGTGCCGGCAGATGTGCTGCAAGGAGCACTGCAACTGCGGCAACTGCGACCCAATATTGAGGCGTTGTATTACCGTCCATCGGGCGGCCTGAGCTACCAGGACGGGCGAGGCTGGCGTGCTTATTTTGGGGTGGGGCCCGACATGGCGCAGAAGCTGGTGGTGTATGAGACGCTGGTGGAGCGGCTGCTGGCGGCAAACCGCAGGCTGGAGTATGTAAGCGTGAGTAATCCGCAGAAGCCGTTTTATATGGCTTTTGGCGGAGAGGAATAATTAATTGGTGAATGGGTGAATTCGTGAATGGTTAATGGGGTGGTAGATAGAGTCGGCAGGCGCGGTTAGAGGTGGGTTTTTATGGAAGAGATTATTTTTGCACTGGACATCGGAACAACAAAGGTGTGCGCCCTGGTAGGGGAGGTGCGCGCGGGGCAACTGCGCATTATTGGGCTGGGCATTGAGCCGGCGCAGGGGATGCGCAAGGGGATGATTGCCGACGTGAATGAGGCGGCGCTGGTGATTGCACGGGCGGTAGAGAAGGCGGAGCAGACGTCGGGTTACAGCCTGTCGCGGGCGCTGGTGAGCATGGCCGGGGAGCACATAGAATCTACCAATAATCGGGGGGCGGTGGCGGTCGGGCGGAACAATGCCGGCATCACGCCCGACGACATTGACCGCGCCCTGGATGCCGCGCAGGCAATTGCCATTCCGCAAAATCGCCAGATTGTGCACCTGGTGCCGCGCCGCTTCAAGGTAGATGAGAACGATGCCGTGCGCAATCCGGTGGGGATGTTTGGCTACCGGCTGGAAGTGGAAGCCCACATTGTCACGGCGGCGACGCCCGCCTTGATGAATTTGCAGAAGTGCGCCGACGTGGTGGGGATCAAGGTGGAAGAGTTTGTGCTGAACGCGCTGGCTTCGGCGGAGACGGTGTTGGAGCAAACGGAGCGGGAAATGGGGGTGCTGGTGGCGGACATTGGCGGCGGCACGACGGACGTGGCTCTGTTTATGGATGGCATGGTGTGGCATACCAGCGTGATTCCAGTGGGGGGCAATCACGTGACCAACGACATCGCCATTGGGCTGCGCGTCCCGTTCGAGGTGGCGGAACGGGTGAAGTTGCAGTATGGCGACTGCCGTCCGGCGCAAATTGATCCGGAGTCCATCTTTACGGTGGAGCCATTTGGCGGGGAGAAAATTCAGGTGGGGCGGCAGGACCTGGCGCACGTCATTGAGGCGCGAGTGGAGGAGATCTTCCAGTTGGTGCTGCACGATGTGCGGGAGTCCGGGTACGATGGGATGCTGCCGGCAGGCATTGTGTTGACAGGGGGGGCGGCGCAACTGCGGGGGATTGCGCAGGTAGCCTACCGCGTGCTGGGGGTGCCCGCGCGGGTAGCCAGCCCGCGCAACCTGGCGGGATTGGTGGATGCTTTGGGAAGCCCGGCGTATGCCACCAGCGTGGGGCTGCTGCAATGGGCGTTGAGCGGGCAGAACAGTTATCGGCCCAAACCGCGGCAAGGGGAGTGGGGGCGGCGGTTGGGTACGATTTTTAAGGCGCTGCTGCCAGGGCCTTAAGGGAATAAGCGGATGGGTGAAACGAAGGCGTTTTTTATCAGGATTTCGCAGACTTGTCCTGAGTTTGTCGAAGAATGACGCAGAGAGGGTGAGCGGGAAAGATGCCCGCGCCACAGTGGGTTTTGCAGGATGTGTAAAGAGGATTGGTGCGGGCAGGACGTCCGCGCTACGGTGGTAAGGTCACGTGACTGTGTTCAAGAGGAGATTGGGTAATGTATAACAAGCAAGTGAAAAGGGAAGTACAGCGGATGCCCGAACTGGAAGGGTCGGCCTTGATTCGGGTAGTAGGCGTCGGCGGCGGCGGCAGCAATGCCATTAACCGGATGATTGCCGAAGGGATTGTGGGAGTGGATTTTATCGCCATCAACACGGATCGGCAGGCGATTATGGGCAGCAGCGCGCCGCAGCGGTTGGTGATTGGCGAACGGTCCACGCGCGGTCTGGGCGCCGGCGGCAACCCGGAGATCGGGCAGCGGGCGGCGGAAGAGTCGCTGGAAGAGTTGCACGAACTGCTGCGGGGATCGGACATGGTGTTTGTGACTGCCGGCATGGGCGGCGGCACGGGCACCGGCGCCGTGCCGCTGGTGGCGAAAGTGGCGCGCGAAGAAGGGGCGCTGACCATTGGCGTGGTCACCCGTCCGTTCAGCTTTGAGGGCACCAAGCGCAGCAAGGTGGCGGAAACGGGCATTGAAGCGCTGAAGGAGCATTCGGACACGCTGATCGTCATTCCCAATGACCGGCTGCTGGAAGCGGCGGACAAGCGGGTGTCGCTGCTAGACTCCTTCCGCCTGGCAGACGACGTGCTGCGGCAGGGCATTCAGGGGATCAGTGAACTGATCACGGTGCCGGGCTTGATTAACCTGGACTTCGCGGACGTGCAGACGATTATGTCCATGGGCGGCGCGGCGTTGATGGCGGTGGGGCACGGCAAGGGCGACGAGCGGGCGCGGCAGGCGGCGGAACAGGCATTGTCCAGCCGGCTATTGGACGTGACCATTGATGGCGCGCGCGGCATCCTGTTCAACGTGACGGGCGGCCCTGACTTGAGCCTGTTTGAGATCAACCAGGCGGCATCCATCATCCGCGAAACGGCACACCCAGACGTGAACCTCATTTTTGGGGCAGTGATTGACCAAAATATGGGGGACGAAGTGCGGATCACGGTGATTGCCACGGGTTTTGAGCACGCCGCGCCGTCGCTGCGGCATATGACGCCGGCGGCGACGATGCGTCCTTTGCCCACCGGGCAGCCAGTGCGGGAGCGGGCGTCCGTGCCGGCAGCCGCAGCCACATCCGCGCCACGACGGGAACCGGAAACGCGCCGCCCGCAAGAAACGTTCCGCCCCGATGATCTGGAGATTCCCACGTTCTTGCGCCGCCGTCGGAATTAGTCATGGTTTCCTACCCACTTCAGATTGGTTCAGTCTCGGAGACTGAACCAATCTGAAAACCGCCGGGCCATCTGGGGATCTCAATGGAAAAAATTGGCTGTGGTAGATTCACCGTCGGAGACAGGCGGTGCGTTTTTTGCTGCGTATGACTCATCTTTTGTGAAAGGGAGCGTCCAGCAAAGAACGGAGCGCGGGAGAGTCTGGGAGTTGCCGGTACAGGTTTACAGTGGTATAAAATTTTAAGGTGAATATATCGTAAACCAGTCTTGCCCAGGCCAGGGGGGCATGTTATAATTTTTGCACTCAGTAAACGCCAGATGTGGGGGGTTATATGTCCCAAAACCTTGCATATGCCACTTTTCGGTCACATGTTCTGTTGTGGTTTGTCCAGGCGCAGCCTGGGTAAACGGAGATAATGTCATGAAATGCCCTTACTGCCATCATGAGAAAACGCGGGTGATTGATACCAGTCACGACGGTCGCGGCGGCATCCGGAGACGGCGGGTGTGCGTGGCCTGCGATGAGCGGTTCAGCACGTATGAGCGCCCCATCCTGGCGACGCCGCTGCTGGTGAAGCGAGACAACACACGGGAGGAGTTCTCGGCGAGCAAGCTGGCAGAGGGTATCCGGCTGGCGTGCGCCAAGCGGTCGGTGGCGGCAGCGGATATTGAGCGGATTGTGGGGGAGATTGAGGCGGAATTGCAGATGATGGGCAAGGCGGAGGTGTCCAGCCGGATCGTGGGGGATAAGGTGATCAAGCGGCTAAAAGACCTGGATCAGGTAGCCTACATTCGCTATGCCACTGTTTATTTGCGACTGGATGACCTGGATGCGATTCGGAATGAGATAGAGCGTCTAGTCAGTGAAAGGCAAAACTCGCGGTAATTAGCGGCATGATACAACCCACCTTGTTTGATATTCCTGCTGAAGATGCCGAGTTAGCGCGAACTGCCTTCTCCCACGAAGGGGCAGCTTGCGACCAGGCTCGTATTGAACTTGAGGTCAGATACAGTCACTTACTCAATCAGACCAACCGTTTTAGCCGGCAACTGGTTAGCTTTCAAGCCAATAAAACTGAGCAGATGCACCGATGGAGCAAATACCGAGAAGGCTTTTCAGCCAGTCTGGTAGAAATCCTACTTCGTGAACTCAATATTAAACCAGGGGATGTTGTGCTTGATCCGTTTGCCGGTTCTGCCACTACATTGCTCGTAGCCAGTATGTCTGGCCTTAATGCTGTAGGGATTGAATTGCTGCCTCATTGTCACCTGGCCTGGCGAGCAAAATCTCTGGCCTATCAATATGACATTAAAGAACTCAAAGCAATAGTAGCCAAAGTTAAAGAAGAGGCCCCCCCCTCCGTCACCAGTGAGTTTCCGCATATCACCATAACGGAAACGGCTTTTCCAGAAGAGACAGAACGATCTGTGATGTCCTACAGGGAATGGTTCCGAAAAATTCCGATGAGTGAAGA
>JAGVTM010000450.1 GCA_019136785.1 Chloroflexota bacterium
GTTCAGCGAAAAAATCCCTGGTTACAGATAAGAATGTTCAACCACCTAATACAAACCGAGGGTATGCACAATTACCCTTAGCGGTGTGACTTTCAACTGAAATGAAACACACCCTAAGGCAATGCGCATTGAGGGCCAGGAGCAGACCTTTTATCGATCAGCAGCGGGCTGCCGTTTACAAGAGTACTACATAATAATAGTGAGGGGCTGTATTTAGCGGGCGTAACCATTCGGGATGGTTCTACACCATACTACGAGGGGGACGGAGGCGGCATTCTCAACACCGGGATGCTTACTGTTACCCATTCAATTATCCGGAACAACAAGGCCGACAGTGTTCTGGGTAATGTGACTGGCGGCGGCATTGCCAATATAGGCGGCACGGCCACTGTGAGCCATAGCATGATTATCAGTAACACGGCTGGTGGCGGCGGCGGTGTGGCTAATGACGCTGGCAACATGACAATTAACAATTGCGTACTAGTCGCTAATTATGCTGTGGAAGGGGGGGCTATCCTCAATGAAGGCGGTACAGTTACAATCAACAACAGCACGCTTAATAGTAATCGGACGACGTTGGGATGGGGTGGTGGAATTGACAACAGAGATGGGGCTACGCTCATCCTCAATTACAGCTCTCTCCTCTATAATGAGACAATGACAGATTTAGGTTACGGCGGTGGCATTCTCAACGCAGAAAGTACCGCGATTCTCAATTATAGTACAGTAGCCCAAAACTTAGGGGCTAATGGTGGCGGCATCGCTAGCTACAATGGTACGTTAATTATTGAGAACAGCACCCTCTCCGGCAATGCAGCTACCTTCCATGGAGGAGGCCTGTTTATAGAAGGCGGTAACACCACCATAGACCACGCTACGCTGGCTCATAATGTGGCTGATAATGCCAACAATATCTATTTATCAATTGTTAACTCCTTCACTGTCAATAATGCCATTATTGCCCACAGCGCTGAGGGGGCTAACTGCGATGGGTCTCAGAGCCAGATTACTTCTCTGGGCTATAATCTGAGCGATGACAGCTCTTGCCACTTGATTGAGCCAACGGATTTACCGAACACCGACCCGCTGCTGGGCCCGCTGGCGGACAATGGCGGAGCAACGTTGACGCCCGCCCTGCTGCCCGGCAGCCCGGCCATTGACAGCGGTGACGATGCCGCCTGCCCCGCCCGCGACCAGCGCGGGGTCTCCCGCCCGCAGGGGGCCGGCTGCGACCGCGGCGCGGTGGAGGCGGTGGACATCACCTCGCGGTTGGATTATGCCTACCTCATGAACGACGGCAGCGCGGGCCAGGGGCGCTACACTCTGTTTGCCGATGGCAGCTTCCTGGACGAAGCCAGCGGCGGCGGCAGTTGGGGTGCGCCCGCGCCGGACAAGCTGTGGCTGGCTTACAACGCCGGCTACGCCTGCGACGCCCTGCTGTTGGGCAGCGTCCTACCCCCCGACCAGGTACGCGGCCTCCGCCTCTGCCGCGACGGCTCCGCCGCCCGCGGCCTCTGGCAGGCCACCATCCTGGACTGACGTGGGTCAATTTGCCAAATTGACCAGACAAGACAGCGTCTTGTCCCACAGATTGGGCGCTCCGCCGCCCAACAACCAGGCCCTTGGCATTTGATAAGCAAATATCGTTGAATAGAAGAATGGCGTTCCCTGGCAGAACGCCATTCCTGTTTCTCCCAGGTTTTTCTTTGCGATCTTCGCGTCTTGGCGGTGAAATTCCAAAGAGGCTTGGTAACTACCCCAATTGTGCTACGGGGCCGCTTGCAAGTGGGCGCGTAAATATTGCCCCGTATAGGAGGCGGCTATGTTCATGACTGCTTCTGGCGTGCCTTGCGCCACAATCCTGCCGCCGCGGTCCCCGCCCTCTGGTCCCAGGTCAATCAGGTGGTCCGCCACCTTGATGATGTCCATGTTGTGCTCAATGATCACCACCGTATTCCCTTTGTCTACCAGCCGGTTCAGCGCCACAATCAGTTTAGCGACATCGTGCGAATGCAGCCCAACAGATGGCTCATCCAGAATGTAAATGGTGCGCCCCGTGGCAATTTTAGAAAGTTCGCGGCTCAGTTTGACCCGCTGCGCCTCCCCACCGCTAAGCGTAGGCGCCGGCTGTCCCAGATGAATGTAGCCCAGTCCCACATCCTCCAGGGTTTTTAACTTGCGCCGAATGGGCGGAAAATTACCAAAAAAGTTGGCAGCCTCAGCGATAGTGAGATCTAAGACCTGGGCGATATTCAATCCGCGATACTGCACTTGCAGCGTTTCTGAATTATAGCGGCTGCCGTGGCACACGTCGCAGGGCACGTAGATGTCCGGCAGGAACTGCATTTCAATCCGGTTTTGCCCCTGTCCCTGGCACGCCTCGCATCGCCCGCCCTTGACGTTAAAACTAAAACGACCTGACTTGTAACCGCGCACTTTGCTTTCTGGCAGGCTGGCAAACAAATCGCGGATGGGGTTGAACAGGTTGGTATAAGTAGCCGGGTTGGAGCGGGGCGTGCGTCCAATGGGGCTTTGGTCAATCTCAATCACTTTGTCCAGATGCTCCAGCCCTTCAATGCCTTCATGTTTACCAGGGAGTTCTTTGGAGCCGTAAAAATGCTGGTGCAGCCGCTTGCTCAAGATTTCAATCAGGAAAGAGCTTTTGCCGCTGCCGCTGACGCCCGTAATGCACACAAACTGCCCTAACGGAATTTGCACGTCAATGTTCTTCAGGTTGTTTTCGCGGATGCCTTTGATCGTCAGGTACTCGCCGCTTCCTGGTCGCCTTTTGCGGGGTAAGGGAATCTTTTTACGCCCGCTCAGATAATCGCCCGTGATCGAGTGGCGATTCGCGGCCACCTGGTCAGGCGTGCCTTCAGCCACAATTTGCCCGCCGTGAATACCCGCGCCGGGCCCCAGGTCAATCACCCAATCCGCGTGGCGCATCGTGTCTTCGTCGTGTTCCACCACCAGGACGGTGTTGCCCAGGTCGCGCATCCCTTGCAGGGTATGGATCAGGCGGGCGTTGTCCCGTTGGTGCAAGCCAATGCTAGGTTCATCCAGTACGTATAATACGCCCATGAGACGGCTGCCAATCTGGGTCGCCAGGCGAATGCGCTGCGCTTCGCCGCCGCTCAGGCTGCCGGCATTTCTGTGCAACGTCAAATAATCCAATCCCACGTCAATGAGAAACTGTAAGCGGTCCGCCACTTCCTTCAAAATCGGGGCGGCGATCATTTCCTGCCGCTTCGTTAATGGCGAAGTTGCCTCATCCTGCAAGCAGCGCACCCAGGCCAGCGACTCCGCCACCTGCCACTGCGTCACATCCGTAATGGTAACGTTGTTGATCTCCACCGCCCGCGCCACCGGCTGCAAGCGCGTGCCGGCACAAACCGGACAGGGCGAGTTAACCATAAACTCTTCCAACTTATCCCGCACGTAATCCGACGTGGACTCCTGATACCGCCGGTTCAAGTTGGGAATCACCCCCTCAAATTGGGTGCGGTATTCCCGTCTGGCCCCTTCCCGATTCACGTAATGCACTGAAATCGTCTCAGAGCCGCTGCCTTGCAGCAGCACATGCCGCTGCGCCGCCGTCAGCTCCTGCACGGGCACATCTGTGGGAATATTGAAATGCTCGGCAGTTGCCTTTAGAAGCTGCCAGTAATACCCCTGCTTATCGTCGGTGGGCCAGGCCACCAGGGCGCCCTCTGCCAGGGTTAACGCCTTATTGGGCATCACCAGGTCCGGATCAATAGCTTTGGTTGTGCCCAACCCCTGGCAGGCGGGGCAGGCGCCATGCGGGCTGTTAAAACTAAACGTGCGCGGCTCGATTTCGGGCATGTTGGCGCCATCGTAGGCGCAAGACAAATGTTCCGAAAAAAGAAAATCGCGCGGCTCATCCGGGTTCGTCACATCGTTGACGATCACCACCCCATCCCCCAGGCGCAGCGCCGTCTCAATCGAATCCGTCAGGCGCGTGCGCGCGGCTTGCTCCTCTTCGCCGTCGCTGGAGCCGTTATGCCGGATCATCAACCGGTCTACCACCGCTTCAATCGTATGGTTCTTATAACGATCCAGTTCAATTTCCTCGTCTACCTGGCGCACCTCGCCATTCACCCGCACCCGCACATAACCTGCTTTGCGAATATCTTCAAAGACAGCCTGGTGATGCCCTTTGCGATCTTTGATCAGCGGCGCCAGCACCATGATGCGGCTGTTTGCCGGCAATTTCTGTACCCGCTCCACAATCTGCTCTGCCGACTGCGGCAACACCGGGCGACCGCACTGCGGGCAGTGGGGCGTGCCCACGCGGGCGAAGAGCAGGCGCAGGTAATCATAAATCTCCGTCACCGTGCCCACCGTAGAGCGCGGATTATGGCTCACCCCTTTCTGGTCAATGGATACCGCCGGGCTTAAGCCGTCAATCTGGTCCACGTCCGGCTTTTGCATCTGCCCTAGAAACTGGCGCGCATACGCCGACAGAGATTCGACGTAGCGGCGCTGGCCTTCAGCAAAGATGGTATCAAAAGCCAGCGAAGACTTCCCCGAACCACTCAAACCGGTCAACACCACCAGTTTATCGCGTGGAATTTCCACATTGACGTTCTTCAGATTGTGTTCGCGGGCGCCACGGACAACAATTTTGTCTAGCGACATACCATTACCTCAAGCGTTGGAACCAGTCAGGGTTTACTCCAGCAGCCTGACTGCCACAGAGAAAAGACGAACACATATTCTATCACAATCGGCTAAAACCAACCGGAATTCTTCACTTTTTCTCAAAAAACAACTGGCTGTCAAACCTGCCCGGTCTGTCCTCATATTTGACAGGCTGCCCGGCCAATGCTATTATGAACCTGTTCCAGCCGGCATGTATTGTCGGCTGTTTTGTTACAAGGCCCTGGGTTTCCGATGAGACTATGATTATCCGACGTCGCGATTACCGTCCGCCCCGCCGCGGGCCCTCCTGTTTATTTGTGCTGGTCATGCTGCTGCTTATTTTGGTTGGCGGTTTTGTGATCACCAATGCGGAACAGGTGCGCGAAACCTTCACGCCAGACCCAACGCCCGAACCGACGCGCTCAGCCCCTACGCACGCCGCCCGCGCCGCTCTCTACGAGCGGGATGGGGAATTCGAGCTGGCCATTGAATCTTACGAAGCAGCCGTCAGCCTGGACGGCAGCAAGGTTGAATATTACATTCCCCTGATCCGGCTGTTAGTTGCTGCCAACCAGCCCGATGAGGCGCTGGTGTGGGCGGCGCAGGCGGCAGAAATGGATGAGACCAGCGACCTTGTTTTTGCCTCCTGGGCCGCCGCTCACCTGGCAAACGGGGACCGCCTCAGCGATACGGGCCAGCCCGTAGACGCGGATACCTCCTGGGCAGAAGCGGCGCGGCAGGCGCGCACCGCCACCCAATTAAACCCCAACAACGCCGAGGCATACGCTATTATGGCGGCGTCCCTGGTGCGCCTGGGGCCAGAACAGTTTGAGTCCGCTAACGAGGCCATGCAAATGGCGCTGGCGCTCGAGCCCAACAACTTCCTGGTGCGCCGCCACAACGCCACCGTGTTGGAGTATCAGGGATATTACGACCAGGCTATTGAGCAGTATGAATTTGCCCTGGACATTCAACCGGATTCAGCGGACGTGTTAATTAGCCTGGCGCGCAATTACTGGGCCACCAGCAACATCCCCACCGCCATTCTCACCTTTGAGGACGCCATCCAGGTCGCCCCGGACAACGCCGACGCCTACGATGGATTAGGGTATATGTATTTCCTGATTGGCGAGTACCCGCGCGCCGAAGAGAACTTCATCAAAGCGGTGGAACTGGACCCGGAAATGGTGCGGGCGCACGCCCACCTGGGCGCCGCCCGCTATCGCCAGTTTAATTATGATGGGGAGAATGGGGCTATTCCCCAGTTGGAAATAGCCGTGCGGGGGTATCAGGAGGTGTCGCCAGAAACAGCCATTTACTTCAATATGCTGGGGCTGGCTTACTACTACACCAGGGGGGAATGCAGCCAGGCAGAGTCGTTGTTCCAGCAGGTGCTGGCTGTTTAGCCCGAAGACGCCAACGCGCAGTACGGGATGGAGTTGTGCCACGAGGCAGAGTTGAACCAGCCTTAAGCAACTACTTAGGAACTTGTTTCTGGACAATTACTTAGCACTCTTGCCCAACGAGTGCCAAAAAACTCTTGACATCTCCTTTTTTTTTGCTAGAATGTAAACCGTGTTAGCAGTCACGGGTTAACACTGCTAAAAGTCAGCCCACCGGAAAATCTGAAAATAGCAAAATGCTCCTGAAAGCGCTGGCAGCCCAGGCGGGGCTGAGCGATAGTGCGCGCTGTGGGGCGGAAACGTATTTAGATTTCACCTGATTAAAGGAGATTAATTATGTCAATGAAACTCAAGCCTCTTGGCGATCGCCTGGTTGTGGAACCGAGCAAACAAGAAGAGACCACCGCCTCTGGTCTGGTCTTGCCCGAAACAGCCAAAGAAAAACCGCAGCAGGGGACCGTTCTGGCCGTGGGACCTGGTCGTCGTGATGACGATGGCGACCGTATTGAGATGGATGTGGCGGTGGGCGACGTGGTGTTATACGCCAAATATGCCGGCACTGAAATCAAAATTGACGGCGAAAAACTGCTCATTCTGAAAGAATCCGACATCCTGGCCATTGTGGAACAGTAACCAGGAAACCCACGAAAGGAGACACATCAAATGGCTAAACAACTTGCCTTTTCTGAAGATGCCCGCCGCCGCCTGAAGACAGGCGTGGACACCCTGGCGACTGCCGTAGCCACCACCCTGGGCCCCAAAGGGCGCAACGTGGCCCTGGATAAGAAATTTGGCGCCCCGACCATTACCCACGACGGCGTCACCGTAGCCAAAGAAATCGAACTGGAAGACCCCTATGAAAACATGGGGGCGCAACTGCTGAAAGAAGCCGCCACCAAGACCAACGACATCGCCGGCGACGGCACCACCACCGCCACCGTCCTGGCGCAAACCATCGTCAACGAAGGTCTGAAGAACGTGGCCGCCGGCGCCAACCCCATGCTGCTCAAGCGCGGCATTGAAGCCGGCACCTCCGCCCTGTCCCGCCGCATTAAAGACATGGCCGTTTCCATTGACAGCAAAGAAGAAATCGCCTCCGTGGCTTCCATTTCCGCCCAAGACACCAGCATTGGCGAACTGATCGCCGAAGTCATGGACAAAGTGGGTAAAGATGGCGTCATCACCGTCGAAGAATCGCGCGGTCTGGAATTTGAAACCGAATATGTGGACGGGATGCAGTTTGATCGCGGCTATATCAGCCCTTACTTCGTCACCGATGCCGAAACCATGGAAGCCGTTATCGAAGACGCTTTCATCCTCATCCATGACAAGAAGATCAGCTCCGCCCAGGATTTGCTGCCCATTTTGGAAAAATTGATCCAGACCGGGCGGCGCAACCTGGTGATCATTGCCGAAGACGTGGATGGCGAAGCGCTGGCCACGCTGGTGCTGAACAAACTGCGCGGCACGATCAACGCCCTGGCCATCAAAGCCCCCGGCTTTGGCGACCGGCGCAAGGCTATGCTGCAAGACATTGCCGTCCTGACGGGCGGGCAGGTCATCACCGAAGAAATGGGGCGCAAGCTGGAAAGCGTGCAGATTAGCGACCTGGGCCGCGCCGCCAAAGTGGTCTCCACCAAAGACGACTCCACCGTGGTAGACGGTCAGGGCGACCCCATGCAGATCAGAGCTCGCACCGAGCAAATCCGCGTGGAAATTGATCGCAGCACCTCGGACTATGACCGCGAGAAGCTGCAAGAGCGCCTGGCGAAATTGTCCGGCGGCGTGGCCATCATCCGCGTGGGCGCCGCCACGGAAGTGGAGTTGAAGGAAAAGAAGCATCGCGTGGAAGACGCTTTGAGCGCCACCCGCGCCGCTGTGGAAGAAGGGATTGTGCCCGGCGGCGGCGTGGCTTTGATTAACGCCCTGGACGCGCTGGATGGCGTGAACATGCCGGCAGGCGACGAGTCCACCGGCGTCCGCATTTTGCGCCAGGCGTTGCTGGCGCCCATGCGTAAGATTGCCGAAAACGCGGGCCAGAACGGCGACGTGATCATTCAGAACGTGCGCGGCGCCCAGAAGGAACAGGGCGACGCCAACGTGGGTTACGACGTGCTAACCGACCAGTATGTGAACATGATCAAGGCGGGCATCATTGACCCGGCCAAGGTCACCCGCGGCGCGTTGGAAAATGCCGCCAGCATTGCGGCTATGATCCTGACCACCGAAGCCCTGGTCACCGACATCCCCGCCCCCGAACCGGCAGCCCCCGCCGGCCCTCCAGGCGGCATGGGCGGTTTCTAAACGCCCCCCTCCCCGGCATGTAAGTCAAAAGACCCCTCACGCGAGGGGTCTTTTTTGTTGGCATATTCCCGCATATTTGCGTAAACTCAGGGCTTACACGCGCCCACGTGGGCGTATGCTGTGCGCCCCCATCTTTCTTTGCGCCCCTGGCACCTTTGGTGACACCGCAGTAAATCGTGGTGATCACTTTACCCGCCTACCGGCCCCGCAAAGCGAGCGCGGACGCATCGTCCGGCGGCATCGGTGACGGGCAATTTTGGGCGCAGACGCG
>JAGVTM010000462.1 GCA_019136785.1 Chloroflexota bacterium
TCTTCCGCTTTAGTGGGCTAAATTGGGATGGCGACAACCACCTCCACCCTGACGAACGCTTCCTGACCATCGTGGGCACGCAGTTAACCAGCGCCGACCCGCTCACCTACCTGCGCACTTCCGAGTCTCCCCTGAATCCATACAACGTCGGGCAAACCTTCTACGTTTACGGCAACTTCCCCATGACGGTCGTCCGCCTCACAGCCGAGTGGGCAGTGAAGGTTTGCGACGCTTTCGCCGGTCTATGTCAATATACCTTCACCGCCTATGATGGCATCCACCTGGTAGGGCGCGCCCTCAGCGGCTTGGTAGACCTGGTCTCTATTGCTTTCATTTTCCTGATTGGCCGTCGCCTCTACGATTGGCGCGTGGGTCTGCTGGGGGCGCTGTTCCTGGCTGTCGCCGTCATGCCCATCCAGCAATCCCACTTCTTCACCATGGATAACTGGGCTGCTGCCCTGGCCACCCTGACACTGTACACGGCTGTGCGCGCCGCTGAAGACGGCGCGCGCAAACGATGGTGGCTGCTTTTTGGCCTGGGATTGGGGTTAGCCGTCGCTTCGCGCATCAACATGGCCCCCCTGGCGATCATGGCGGGCGTTGCCGGCATCATCTGGCTGGCGCGGCGCAGCCAGGCGGCGAGAGCCACAGGCTTCAACTACCTCTGGAGCACAGACGGCTCGGTTGATTTGCAGCGCATGATCATTGGCGTCAGCCTGGCGGCTCTGACGTCCCTGGTCGTCTTTCGCCTGGCCCAACCATACGCCTTCATGGATCCCGCCATGATCCGCGAAACGGCGCTGGCAGAAACAGGGGAAGCGCCAGGGCTGCTCATCACCATTGCCAAGACCCTGGTCGGCTTTAACCCCACCTGGCGCGGCAACATGGAAGAAATCCAACGGCTGCAAAGCCCGGACGCCAGCTTCCCGCCAGCCTTGCAGTGGACCGATCGCCCGCCCATCCTGTTCCCGCTGACCAACATGGTGCTGTACGGCATGGGGCTGAGTAGCGGCATCCTGGCCCTGTTTGGCCTGGCCTGGGCCTGCTGGCGCATTATTCGCGGCAGACCAGACTGGCTGGCGCACGCCCTGCCCGTCATCTGGGTGGTCTTCTATTTTCTGTTCATGGGAACCCGTTGGGTCAAATCCATCCGATACTTCCTGCCCGTATACCCGTTTTTGCTGCTGCTGGCGGGCTGGGCGTTGGTCGAACTATGGCGCAAGGCTGGCGCTGCCAGGCAGCGCCGCCGCCTTTACCAGGCCGCCGTAGCCCTGCTGGCGGCAGCCGCCTTTGTCCCCAGCCTGTTGTGGGCCAATGCCTTTGTACAAATTTATCGCCAACCGGTCACCCGCGTAGCCGCTTCGGAGTGGATGTACACCAACCTGAAAAGCGGCGCGTCGCTGCTGTATGAGGTAAACGGTCAGCCGGCAGAACTGCAGTTGCCGCTCAAAGGGTACGATCTGGCGGAGGGCAGCTTTCCCCTGAACTTACTGGTACAGTTTCCGGCGGAACATGCCGGCAGTTCCCTGACCGTCACCGGCGTGCGCTTTAATTTTGCCAGCGACGGCGATGGCGGCGACGACAGCGAGTCCCTGGCGGTACGCCTGATTACGCCTGCCGACCAATCGCAGCCCTTAACCGCCGCCGAAGCCAGCCTGTCGCTGGATGAATCCCGAAAGGCTGTGACCGTGGCCCTGCCTGCCGTGGCCGTGGATGGTCAGCAGCAGTACATGGTGGTCGTCGAAGGGCGTCCAGGCGGGATCATTCGCCTGGGCACCAGCGTTATCGCCAACGAGACCTGGGACGACGCCCTGCCCGTGCGTCTGCACGGGCGCGATCCCTATAGCCAATACTTTGTAGGCGTCGCCGGCGGGCAAGTTCCCATTACCAACATGGACAGCCCCGAAAAACGGGAGCAAATGCTGGCCTGGCTAGACGAATCCGACGTCATTTTGCTCAGCAGCCAGCGCGCCATCTGGAGCACATCCCGCCTACCGCTGATGTTCCCCCTGACCATGCGCTACTACGAGGCGCTTTTCAGCGGCGAGTTGGGGTTTGACCTGGCGCAATCGTTCCAGGCTGACCTGACCATTGGCCCCCTGCACATCAGCGACATCACCGGACAGGTGGGCTGGGGCGCGCAGCCGGCCGCCGGCTGGCCCCCGCCGGGCGACCTGGCTGCCGAAGAAGCGTTTAGCGTGTACGACCATCCGCCGGTGTGGGTGTTTGTCAAGCGAGACGATTACACCCGGGCGCAGGCGGCGGTCGTGCTGAACAGCGTGGACGTCAGCCAGGTCGTCTTTATGACGCCGGGCCAGGCTACCCGCGCCCCCAACGCCCTGATGCTGTCGCCTCAGGCAAAAGCCGTGCAGCAAGCCAACGGCACGTTTAGCGATATTTTCCAGGTGGATGGGCTGCTGTCGCGCGCCCCGGCTGTGGCGGCTGTGGTCTGGTGGTTAGCCGTTGTTGCCCTGGGCTTGCTCACATTTCCCTTGATGTTTGTGCTGTTCCGCGGGCTGGAGGATCGCGGCTACGCCCTCAGCCGCGTCCTGGCGCTGTTGCTCATCTCCTATTTTGGCTGGATTTTGGCCAGCCTGAACCTGGCAGCCAATACGCGCGGCACGCTGCTGGTGGGATTGGGGCTGCTGGCAGCGGTCAACGCCGTCATTTTTCTGCGCCGCCGCCGCGATTTGCAGGAGTTCTGGCAACAAAAACGGGGATACCTGCTGCTGGTGGAACTCCTCAGCCTGGGACTATACCTGTTATTTTTGGGCATCCGCCTGGGCAATCCCGACGTGTGGGACGTCATTTGGGGCGGCGAGAAGCCAATGGATCTCTCTTACTTCACGGCGGTTCTCAAGAGTACAACCTTTCCGCCTTACGATCCCTGGCTGGCGGGCGGCTACATCAACTACTATTACTACGGCTTCGTGTACGTGGGCGCGCTCACCAAACTGTTGGGGATAGTGCCGGCAACTGCTTACAACCTCATCCTGCCCATGCTCTTCAGTTTCACGGGCATGGGCGCATTCACAGTCGCCGCCAATCTGGCTGCCCGCCGCCAGCGCGCGGCTGCTCCTGTGGCCTCCTGGTGGGCGCAGCTAAAGCAGCAGGCCCGTTCGCGCGCCGTCCTGGCTGGTCTGGTAGCCATGACGCTGTGCGTGCTGCTGGGCAATCTGGCTGAGGTCAGAGTCCTGGCAGACGCCTGGTATCGCACCAGCGACAGCAGCGTGCAAACGGGTATTGCCGCCGTAGATTACCTGGTGCGCGTCGTGGATGGCGGCGCAGACATTCTCATTGGCGACGTGCCCCCGGCCATCTATCCGGGCGACTGGTTCTGGACAGCCACGCGGGCCATCAACATCGTCGAAGGCGAAACCGCCCCCATTACCGAGTTTCCATTCTTCACCTTTCTCTATGGCGACTTGCACGCGCACATGATCAGTATGCCCCTCATGCTGCTGGCGCTGGCTTGGGCGGTATCGCTGGCGCTGGAAGCCCCGGCGACAGGCGCCCGCCGCGCCGGGCTGCGCGCCGGGCAGTGGTTGGTGGGCGGTCTGGCTATTGGCGTGCTGCGCGCCACCAACACCTGGGATCTGCCCACCTACCTGGTCATCGGCAGCCTGGCAGTACTGTTTGCCGCCTATCGCCGCCACCGCACCTTCAGCCTGTTGGCCATTGGCGATGGCTTGCTGCAAGCGGCGGCGCTGGTGGGCATTGCCGTCGTCGCCTTCCTACCTTACGCCCAGAATTATGGCGTCGGCTACGCCTCGGCGGCGTTATGGGAGGGGTCGCGCACCCATCTGGTCAACTATCTGTTCATTTATGGCTTGTTCCTGTTTCTGCTGCTGACCCATCTGGCGCGCGAGTTTCGCGCCTGGACCAAAGAATGGACGACGGAAAGCCTGCGGCAGTGGGAACCCATCAGTCGCGTTGTCATTGGGGCTACCTTTGTTTACTTGCTGCTGCTGCTGATCTTGCTGCTGCGCGGCTACTGGATTGCGCCGCTGGCGCTGTCGCTGTGCGCGGTTGCCGGATTGTTGGGGCTGCGACCCAACCTGCCTCCGCAGCGGCGCGTCGTCCTCATCCTGATCTCCGCCGCTTTTTTCCTGACGCTGGCGGTGGAAATTGTCGTCCTGGAAGGGGACATTGGTCGCATGAACACGGTGTTCAAGTTCTACTTGCAGGTCTGGCTGATTCTGAGCGTGGTCAGCGGGGCGGCTTTTGCCTGGATATGGCCCCCGCTGCGAGACCACTGGAGCAAACGGCGGCAGCGCGTCTGGCAGATAGGATTAGGGCTGCTGGTGGCTATGGCGCTGCTCTACCCCATCCTGGCCACCAAAGCCAAATGGCAGGTACGCATGAACCCGGACGCGCCGGCAACGCTGGATGGCATGGCTTTTATGACCGTGACCGAATATGGCGACAGGGGGCAAACCATTCCGCTGCGCTATGATTACGAAGCGCTCAACTGGATGCAGCAGCACATTGAAGGTTCACCCGTGGTTGCCGAGGCGCACAGCGACAACCCATACCGTTCTATCGCCAACCGCGTGGCTATGTTTACGGGATTGCCGGCAGTTGTCGGCTGGGACTGGCACCAACGGCAGCAGCGGGCCGTCATTCCAGGCACAGTGGTCAGCAAACGGATTGAAGACCTCAACTTGCTGTATAACACCTCCGACGCCGCCGAAGCCATGCGTATTATTGATCTATATGACGTGCAGTACGTTTACGTTGGCCCCCTGGAGTGGGCTTATTACAACGCCGCGGGCGTGGATAAGTTTGGGCAAATGGCCCGGCAAGACTTGTTGGAAGAGGTTTATCGCAACGGCGGCGTCACCATTTACCGGGTACGCTAGATTTTTGGGGAAAAACCCAGTTTCTACAAGTCGTAGAGTATGAGTGACATTTTTGCTGCTTTTCGCTGGTGGTTGATATTGTTTGGTCTGGGCGCGACAGCCACGCCGCTGGCTTACGTCATTCTGGGCCGCCTGCCGGACAAAGGGTACGCCTTTGTCAAAATGCTGGGGCTGCTGGTCGTCAGCTATATCTTCTGGCTGATGGGCACACTGGGCTTTTTCAGCAATACCACCGGCAACGTCATACTGGCTGTGCTGGCCCTGGCAGCCCTGTCATTTGCCGTCTACCGCCGCGACGACGGTCAACTGCTTCAATGGCTACGCGAAAACAAGCGGCATATCCTCCTCACGGAACTGGTGTTTTTGCTCGCTTTTGGCTTGTGGGCCTGGGTGCGGGCGCACAACCCCAGCATTGCCGCCACCGAAAAACCAATGGAGTTCGCCTTCCTGAACTCCGTGGGACGCAGTCCTAATCTGCCGCCGCTAGACCCCTGGCTTTCGGGCTATGCTATTAGCTACTACTACTTTGGCTACATCATGACCTCCGTGATCGCCCGCCTGGCCGGGGTGGCTGAACCGGTGGCTTTTAACCTGGGCATTGCCTGGCTGCTGGCGGGCACAGCCACAGGCGCATTTGGCCTAGTCTATAATCTGGTGCGCTCGGAAGGGGCGCGCCGGCTGGCGGTGGGGTTGGGTTTGCTGGCGGCGCTGGCTTTGCCCATTGCCGGCAACATGCAAATCCTGTTAGAAACCCTGCACGGCAGCGGCGTAGGCTCCGCCGCCTTCTGGCAGTGGCTGGACGTGCGCGAGATCAATGGGCCTGCCAGCGATACGCCCCGCTTTAATGGGTCAAGCTGGTGGTGGTGGCGCTCCTCCCGCGTCATCAACGAAACCCACCTCTCCGGGAGGGTAGAACAAGGGCTGGAACCCATTGCCGAATTTCCCGCCTTCAGCTTTATTTTGGGGGATATGCACCCGCACGTCCTGGCATTGCCCTTTGCCTTCCTCAGCCTGGCTATAGCCCTCGCCTGGTGGCTGAAACTCAGCGCCGGGCCGCCGCCCATGCCCGCCGCTGTCAAGAACCCCCTGCTGGCTGCCGCCCGCCGCCACATAGACGGCGTGGGCTTGCCCCTGTGGGCGCTGACCGTCTTGACGCTGGGTGGGCTTTCCTTCCTGAACACCTGGGACGTATTGATTCACCTGTTCGTGCTGTTGGGCGTCTACGTGCTGGCTCTCTGGCGGCGCGCCGGGCGCTGGCGCAGCGATTGGCTGGCGCAAGCCGCAGGCATGGCCCTCGTCCTGGTCGTGCCCGCCATTCTGCTCTACTTCCCATTTTATCTCGGCTTCCGCTCCCAGGCAGGCGCGCCCTATCTGCTGCCCTTTTTGATGCGCCCCACTCGCCTGGCGCAATTCTTGATCATCTTCGTCATGCCCCTGTTTAGCATCCTGGCGCTGCTGCTGGCGCTGCTGGCGCAATCGCGCCTGCGCCGCTGGAAAACAGGGCTGGCGGCTGCGCCCGCCGTCATCGTCGCCCTCTTCCTGACGCTGCTCCTGTTCGCCTGGCTGATGGCTATCAGCCCCGACGGCGCCGCCCGCCTGGAAAACCTGGCGCGTGAATTGAACATCCCTCTACTGCCCGTCGCCGCCGATGCCTCAGTCGGGCAGCGGCTGTCGTGGGGATTTTCCGCCATCCTGGCGCTGACGCCCACGCTGTTGGGCGTGCGCGCCGCCTATCCCTGGCTGACGCTGCTGCTGGCGGGTATCATTGGCCTGGTCGTGATGCAGTTGGCTAACCAACAAGAACGGTCCCAGGAAAGTACAGCCGCGACAGATAACCACGTCCTGCCCTTTGCCCTGCTGCTCATCTTGACCGGCGCGCTGCTAACGTTGGGCCCGGAATTTGTTTATCTGCGCGACAACTTTGGGCAGCGGCTGAACACCGTGTTTAAGTTTTACTACCAGGCATGGGTCATGTTTGGCGTAGCCGCCATCTACGCCCTTTCCTATTTATTGCGGCGGGCGCGGGCTGCCGGCATCCTGGTCACGTCTGTCTATACGCTGCTGCTGGCTATCGCCCTGACCTTTCCCTACCGCGCCTACGTCTCCCGCACCCTGGAATACGGCAGCCCCCCCACGCTAAATGGGTTGGCTTACAAAGAGCGCTTTAACGCCGATGAGTATGCAGCCATCATGTGGCTGCGGCAAAACGTCAATCACTCTCCCACCCTGCTAGAAGCAGTGGGCGATTCTTACACCGAATACGCGCGCATCTCCGCCAGCACGGGCATCCCCACCGTTCTGGGCTGGCCTGGGCACGAATCCCAATGGCGCGGCTACGCTAACCCGGAACCAGGCGTACGCAAACCATTAGTGCGCCAGATTTACACCGAAATAAACTGGCCCGCTACAGAGGCCTTGCTCAATCAGTATGACGTCCGTTACATTTATGTGGGCAGCATAGAACGCGCTGCCTATGGTGAAGCAGGCTTAGACAAATTTGCCCAAAATCTGGAAGTCGCCTTCCAGAACGGCAGCGTTACTATCTATCGTTGGCAACCAGAATGATTATCAGGTATGAGGTATGAGGTATGAGGTATTTAGTAGATGCTGATCGCCCCACCCCTGAGCGCCAGCCGCGCGCCCTGCCTGCGGCGACAACCGTTCGCCTCAGCCTGGCCCAGATTGGCTTGATCCTGGTGCTGCTGGCGGCGGGCGCCAGCCGCTTCGCCAACCTGGGCCGCATCCCCCTGGCGCCGGCGGAAGCGCAAGCGGCGCTGCACGCCTGGCAGCCCTGGCAGGCTGGCGTAAGCGCCCCCCTCCAGCCAGCCAGCCCGGCTTACGCCACGCTGACCACGCTGCTGATGGCTGTCGTTGGTGACAGCGACGCCACCGCGCGCCTGATCCCCGCCCTCTTTGGTCTGGCGCTGGTCTTTCTGCCCTGGCTGCTGCGCCAGCGCATTGGCGTCTGGGGCGCGCTGACCGCCAGCCTGGCGCTGGCTATCTCGCCGCTGGGGACGTCCGCCGCCCGCACCGCCGACGGCGCCGCCCTGGCGCTCTTCGCCGCCATGCTCCTGGTCCTCAGCCGGCTGCGTTTCCTGGAAAAAGCCGAACGCCCCTGGTTTTATGCCCTGTGGGTAGCCTTGGGGCTGGGACTGGTCAGCGCGCCGTTATTCTATTCCGCGCTAATCGGCATTATGCTGGCCTGGGTGGCTCAGGCCACACTGGGGCCCGCACTGGTAGAGACAACGCCTTACCCTGAGCGCGCCGTCATCCGCCAGGGGGCGCTGATCACCGTAGGCATTGTGCTGGCTCTGGGCACGTTCTTCTTCTGGAATCCAGCCGGACTGGGCAGCGTGGGCAACATCCTGGGGCAATGGTTGGGCCAGTTCGACTTCCGCACCAATCTGCTCAACTGGGCCACACCCATTCTCGTTTTAGCTCGTTACGAACCCATTCCCTTTTTCTTTGGCTTGACAGCCGTGATCTGGGCTTTGTGGCGCGGTCAACCGCTGCCCAGTTTCCTGGCTTACTGGCTGGTGGGGGCATTGGTCACGGCGCTGCTGCAACCGGGCAATCTGGCAAATGGGCTGCTGTTAACGCTGCCCGGCAGCCTGCTGTGCGGCGCTTTCGTCAATCACCTGTTGCAGCAAACGGGCGAATGGTGGGACGCGCACACCGGACGGCTAAAATGGGCGCTGGCGTTTTTCCTGTTGGTGATCATGGCTGCCGGCATTGCCAGCCTGGCGCGCCACATGCAAATCATCCGCATCACCCCCGATGACTTCTATAACTTATGGATCGCCGTCACCCTCCTCAGTTTCGCCGTCGCCATCGTCAGCTATTTATGGGTCTGGGACAAAGTTATCGTCAGGCAGGGCGTGGCGATGGGACTGTTGATTTTCCTGGTCGTTTTCAGTTGGGGCAGCAGTTGGTGGCTAAACCAGACGGCAGCCAACGACACACGCACCGGTTGGGTAACGCAAGCCAGCGACGACGAACTGCCGCTGCTCATCCGCACCATAGAAGAGTTTTCCGAGCAGCGCAAACAAGCGCGATACGATCTGCACATTTTCAGCGCCGTAGACACGCCTGTGCTGCGCTGGTACTTGCGCCGCTTTCCCCAACTGGAAGTCGGGGCGAGCGTGCCGGCATCCGCCGTCTACGACGCGATCCTTACTGCCAACGAACCCGAACAAACCTTTGGCGCCGATTATGTAGGCTCCGATTTTGGCTTGCTGCGCCCAGACACGCCGCAAACGTTTGACGCCGTCAGCGCCGCGCGTGGTTTGCTCTTCCGCGAATTCAGCGCCCCCGTGAACGAGACGCGCGTGATCCTCTGGCTGCGCGCCGATTTAGTCAGATAGCGAGAAGATAAGCAGGATGACTCATTTCTCCCTAAGAGACATATTGACCTGGCCCCCGGCAGAGATGCCGGCAGCCGCCATCGCGGGAATGCCGGCAGCCGAAGCCAGCCGCCATACCGCCATTCTCATTAGCCGCTGCCTGGCGGGCGAAGAAAGCGCCTACGCCGCGCTCTACAACCTCTACGCTGGCGAAATCTATCGTCTCTGCTACAGCCTGCTGCAGCACCGCGAAGACGCCGAAGAAGTGCTGCAAGACGCCTTTGAATACGCCTTCCGCCGCCTGGAAACGTACCAGCCGCGCAAATCCGCCTTCAAAACCTGGCTCTACCGCATCGCCATTAGCCGCTGCCGTAATAAACGGCGGCGCAAATGGCTGCCCACCTTTTCTTTGCAACAGTTAGCCGGCGACGACATTAGCGACCACACCGTACCTGATCCCAGCGAACAGGCTGCCCTGACTGAACAGCAGCGGCAGGTCTGGCAGGCGCTCAAGCAGCTATCTCCCAAACTGCGCGAGACCGCCGTGCTGCGCTATTACGAAGGGCTGGCTTATGCCGAAATAGGCGAAATTCTCGACATTTCGCCCAAAACCGTAGAATCACGTATGCGTCTGGCGCACCAGGCGCTGCGCGAAATGTTGGCGGCAGACCCGCACAATTTGTAGGTAGCACGGGACGTGGCGCAGCTTCTGACCACTGACCACCATTTTCACCCGCCATTCGCTCATGGAACAAACACACGTCTTTAACCTGATTTCCGACTACGTACTGGGCCTGCTGCCAGTCGCCGAGCGCCGCCTGGTGGAAAGACACGCCGCAGACTGCACCGCCTGCCGGCAGCAGTTAGTCGCCGAACGGGAACTGAGCCAGCGCGTGCGCCATACCCTGGCAGCTTTGCCCACCCCTTCCCCGGCCCGCCTGGCGCGGCGACAGCCGCCCCCGTCGCCTGCCCGCGTCCCGCTGTTTTTTCAAGCCGGCTGGTACAAAGCCTGGGTCACGGTGGGCGTCCTGCTGGCGATATTTGCCGGCACGCTCTATCTGCGCCCCAACACCGCCGCCAACGCCCCCGTCTGGGCCGATCCCGCGCCATACGCCCTGGCTACAGCCACCGAGCAGCCCACAGCCACCACAACCGTCACCGCCACCGCCACCCAGGTAGCAGGCAGCGCCGAAATCCCTTCGGCGACGCCCACCGCCGCCGCCACGCCCATCGCGGCCCTACCCGCGCCGCCTGGCAGCCAATAGACGCAAACGGAATGAGCGTTCGCACCTATGGCAACCGCCCTACCATCCAACGTCTCTGTAGGGGTGTATTGCATACGCCCTATTGCATACGCCCTATTGCCTACGCCCAACCTACAGTCTGGGACATATTTATCAGTGAGTTAATAAAACATGAGTGAACTTGTAACCCCTTCCCCACAAAGTGACCAGCCCGCCGTTTCCGCGCGTTTCTGGGCCGCCGCGTTGGTCATAGATTGGGAAAAAGCCCTCTACCTGCTGTTCATCGCCCTGGCTTTTGTCACCCGCTTCTGGGGTCTGGGCGACCGCGTGATGAGTCACGACGAGAGCCTGCACACGCAATACTCTTACCAATATTTCATCGGTGACGGCTACGACCACACGCCCTTAATGCACGGGCCATCCCTGTTTCATGCCACGGCTTTCTCTTACTGGCTTTTTGGCGAAGCGAACGACTTCACCGCCCGCGTTCCCGTGGCCCTGCTAGGCATATTGCTGGTCTTTATCCCATATCTGCTGCGGGATTGGATTGGACGCAAGGGCGCCCTGGCAGCCAGTTTCCTGCTGCTAATCTCCCCCTACATTACCTACTACTCCCGCTACATCCGCCACGACATCTACGTCATCACCTTTGCCTTGATTGTGGCTATCGCCATGTGGTATCACCTGCGACAGCCGCAAGACAAATACCTCTATTGGTTTGCTGCCGGCACAGCCTTGATGTTCACCACCATGGAAGTCTCCTTTATTTACGTGGCGATTTTTGGCAGCTTCCTGATCGTGCGTCTGGTCGTTTTGCTTCTGACTGGCAACTGGCTCGCCGGCTATTGGCCCCAACTGAAGTCCGCTTTGGCGCTGCTGGGCCTGAGTATTATCCTCCTGGGCGTCGGTTTTGGCGGTCAATATGTCACCGGGCGCGTGGACGACAGTCTGGCAACGCCAGTGGATGGCAGCGGCGCCTTTGCTGTCAATCCTGAGGAAGCGCCGTCCACTGTGAGCAACGTGGCCCAAAATGGGGTGGTCTTTCGTTGGCTGGCAATTGCCGGCATTGGCGCGCTCGGCGCAGCCTTGTTAGCCGGCGCCGGCAAACTCCGGCCTAAACTAGATAACTACCCCGAATTCGACCTGATCATCCTCTTCACCACCCTGGTGCTGCCCGCCGCCTCCCCCTTCCTCACCCGAATAGCCGGCTGGAACCCCCGCGACTACACGCTCAACCAATGCTTCCCGCCCGGCAGCGAGAGCCTCAGCGGCCTCAGCCTCTTCTTCACCCGCGTCACCGACGCTGCCTGCTACCAGGCTTTCTTCAGCTCAGGGCTGGTACACTCCGGCATCTTCCTCGTCTTTGCCCTCCTCGTCAGCCTCCTGATCGGGTTGTGGTGGCACAAACGCCGCTGGCTCACCGCCGCCGTCATCTTCCACAGCATCTTCCTCATCCTGTTCACCTCCATTTTCACCAACCCCGGCGGTTGGAGCAGCGGCATGATTGGCTCCCTCGGCTATTGGCTGGAGCAGCACGGCGTCCAGCGCGGCGGGCAGCCCTGGTTTTACTACGCCTTCGTCATGCCCTTCTACGAATTCCTGCCCCTGCTGCTAATGCTGCTGGGCGCCTGGTATTGGGCTAAACGAAACCGACTGCACCAGATCGTTGCTTACTGGCTGGGTATCCTGGTAGGTGGGCTGCTGGCTGGCAGTCTAATCAACCTGCTCGTCTTTCGCAGCCGTGTGAACCAGGCGATTACCCTGGCGAACGCCCAGGCAGAAGGCGCGGGCCAACCCCTGCCCGATCCGCTGCGCATTCGCGCCGACGTCCCCACCAGTTGGACGCCGCTGTTAATCACATTTTTTGTCATTCTGACTCTGGGCGTCCTCTATTGGTTCTGGCGTCGCCGCCGCCAGATTCGAGAGGCCCATCAAATGGGAAATAGCTGGCACGGATTAGTCAGCGGCGCCACATTAGTGGGCTTCGTCCCGTTCTTACTGTGGTGGTTTGTGCTCACCTTTGTTATCTACAGCGTCGCTGGCGAGAAAATGCCCTGGCTCAGCACCCATTTTGTTATGCCCATGGTTTTTCTGGGCGGCTGGTATTTGAACGAGCGGTTCAGCGACATCGCCTGGCGCGATTTGCTTAACCGCCGCCTGCTGCTGCTGATCGGTCTGACCATTGCCCTGATCGGCGCGGCGCTGCTCACCGTGGGCCCGCTGCTCTTTGGTAAAATCAATTTCGGCGCCCAGGAACAACAAAATCTGGCGAATGCCGGGCGGCTGTTGGGCAGTCTGCTGGTTGTGGCTGGCCTGGTTTACGTCTGGCGGTTGGCGGCGGCGCGCGTGCCGGCATCCCTGCGCCCCACCGTCTGGCTCAGCGCCCTCCTCATCATCCTCGCCGCCGTCACCATCCGCGCCACCTACATGGCGAACTTCCCCCACGCCGACTACACGAATGAGTTCATGGTCTACGCTCACGGCGCGCCATCCACCAAAGACGTCGTCATGAAACAGATTGACGAACTCTCCCACCGGCTCTATGGGGACAACAGTATGCAAATCGCCTTTGATAACGTCAGTTCCTGGCCCTATCTCTGGTATTTGCGCAACTACCCCAATCGCCTTTATTACGGCGAAACCCCAGGGCGCAACATCACCGAAGCTCCAGTCATTCTGGCAGGCGACAGCAACTACAGCAAAGTAGAGCCTCTGGTAGGCGAAGATTACGAAATGAGCGCCCACATCTTCCTGTGGTGGCCCATGGAAGAGTATCGCAAAATAAGCTGGAACGCCCTTCTAGGGGACAACCTTTCGCCCGCTGACCAGAAACGAGGCTTGGGGAACCCCGCCGTCCGCGAAGCGCTGTGGGACATCTTCTGGCATCGAGATTACACCGCCTATGGCGCGGTCTTTGGCGGCAGCTACAATGCCGGTCAATGGCCCCTACGCCGCCCCCTGCGCCTATACATCCGCAAAGACGTCTACCTATGCCGAAGGCGAACTGACGCCCAGCGCCAGCCTGGTCATTGGCGCGCCCGGAACCGGCCCAGGGCAGCTAACCTCCCCCCACAACGTCGCCGTCGCCGCCGACGGAACCATTTACGTCTTAGACTCCGGCAACCATCGCGTTTCCGTCTTCAGCGCCGATGGCGCCTTCGTTACCAGTTGGGGCCAATTCGGCGATCAGCCGGGGCAGTTCAATGACCCCTGGGGGCTGGCGGTGGATGATGAATTTGTCTACGTCGCCGACACCTGGAATTACCGCATTCAAAAGTTTACGCACGACGGCGAATTTGTGCTGGCTTTTGGGCAAAGCGGCTCCCCCAGCGCCGATCAGGTCGGCGGGGGCTTGTTCTATGGGCCGCGCGACATCATCCTGCTGCCCGACAACCGGCTGTTGGTCACAGATACAGGCAATCACCGCCTACAAATGTTTGACCGCGACGGCAACTTTATACAACAACTAGGCTCATTAGGGACCGTGTTGGGGCAAATGCACGAACCTGTGGGGCTTGCCGAAGGGCCCGAAGGCGACATCTTCCTGGCGGACACCTGGAACAGCCGCATCCAGCGCTTTTCCGCCGGCCTGACTCCCCTGGCAGAATGGAAGGTGGACGCCTGGGCCGGCGAATCCATCGTCAACAAGCCGTATCTGGCAGTGGACAGCGGCGGTCGCCTGTACGTGACCGAT
>JAGVTM010000370.1 GCA_019136785.1 Chloroflexota bacterium
GTCTGGCGGATGGCTTCCTGGAGTTGGGCGGCGGCGGAGGCGTCGCCGGCGCCAACTACGCGCACCAGGAAATGGTCGCGCAGGTCGGGGCGGGTGACGACGCCTTGAATGCCGGCAGTGTAGCCGGCTTGAGCGGCGGCGAAGCGAAGCTGGTTGGGATGGACAAACATGCCGCGAATTTTGACGGCTTCACCGCGGCGACCGACGAGCATGATGGCGCGTTCTTCCTGGCGGCTGTGGCCGGGGTTGGGGTCTATGTTGACGGCCATGTCGCCTGTGCCCAGGCGGATGAGGGGGTAGGCGCGGCTGAAGTTGGTGACAACGACTTCGCCGACTTCGCCGGGGCCGACGTTCAGGCCCGTGTCGGGGTCTACGATCTGGATGATGGGTTCGGGGAGGAGCTGCATGGCCATGCCGCCGCTGGTGTTGAGGGCCAGGAAGCCGAGTTCGGCGGTGGCGTAGGCGTTGCCGACGCTGAGGCGGTAGGTTTCGGCGAGGGTGTGGCGGATGGGGGCGGAGAGGGGTTCGGCGGTGAGGAAGGATTTGCGCAGACGGTAGACCTGGGAGAAGTCGTGGCCCATTTCGGCGGCTTTTTGCAGCAGGGCGATGAGGAAGCTGGGCGTGCCGACGTAAGCGGTTACACCCAGGTCAGCCATCATTTTTAGCTGGAGCTCGCTGTTGCCGACGCCGCCGGGGATGACGGTGCAGCCCAGACCGGTGAGGGCTTGATCGAGGAGCAAGCCGGCGGGCACCAGGTGGTAGGAGAGGGTGTTGAGGACGACGTCGTCGGGGGTGAAGCCGCTGTGGGTCAGGGCTAATTGGGTCATGTAGACAAGGGAGTCGTCATCGCCGGCGTCTGGTTCGTAGATGGGGCCGGGGGAGAAGAAGATGTGGCGCACCTGGCTCATGGGGACGCCTAACATGCCGCCAAAGGGTGGGTTGGCTTGCTGCAAGGCGACGACTTCGTCTTTGGGCAGGACGGGGATGCGGCTGAGGTCGGCGAGGGTGTGGATGTGGTGGGGGGAGATGCCGGCATCGTCCAGCCGCCGCCGCATCAATTCGGTGTTTTCATAGGCGGCGGCTACCAGGGTGGCAATACGCTCGTCCAGTGTGGTCATGACTTCTCTCCGGGTTACAGATGACGGCGGTGGGATAGCCCAGGGGCGGAAGGTGGAATTGTGCAGGGGCGGGTTGCCAACCCGCCCTACAATAAGGGACTATCCTAGCCAGCGTTTGCGGCGTTTGTAGTGTTTGACTTCGCGGTAGCTTTTGCGTTCGCCCAGTTGGGTCAGGCCCAGGTAGAACTCTTTGATGTCGGCATTTTGGGCTAACTGTGCGGAGGAGCCGTCGAGCACAATGCGGCCGGTTTCCATGACGTAGGCGTATTCGGAGGTGCGCAGGGCGACGCTGGCGTTTTGTTCGACGACGAGCATGGAAACGCCGGATTCGGCGTTTACTTTGCGTACAATTTCAAAGATTTCTTGCACCAGCAGGGGCGCCAATCCCAGGGAAGGTTCGTCCAGCAGCATCAGTTTGGGCTTAGCCATGATGGCCCGGCCAATGGCGACCATTTGTTGTTCGCCGCCGGAGAGATAGCCGGCTGTCTTGTGGCGCAGGTTTTGCAGCAGGGGGAAGAAGTGGTAGACCTCGTCGAGACGGCGGGCGATTTCGCTGCCGCTGATGCTGTGGATGAGGGCGCCGGTGCGCAGGTTTTCTTCGGTGGTGAGGTGTTGGAAGAGGCGGCGGCCTTCCAGGACTTGCACAATGCCCAAGCGGGCGATTTCTTCTGCCGGCAGTTTGTCCAGGCGCTGCCCGTTGAATTCAATGCTACCGCGGGTGACGGCGCCATCTTCGCGCAGCAGCAGCCCGGAAATGGCCTTGAGGGTGGTGGTCTTGCCGGCGCCATTGGCGCCTAGTAAAGACACGATTTGTCCCTGGCCTACCTCTAATGAGACGCCGCGCAGCACCAGAATCACATCGCTGTAGATGACTTCAATGTTGTTGATCTTTAACATAGGTAACTATTCACCGCAAAGACGCTGACGCCGCTCGGCGGCGCGAACACGAAGATAAAGAGAAATCTTTGCCAAGAGCAGACCCCGGTAGCGCTGCACTTAATCGTGGTGGGTATCAGCCCCGCCGCAGGCGGGGCTGATACCCATTTTTATGGGCAATTTTGGGCGCAGACGCGCCCAAAATTGCCCGTGGCTGATGCCGCCGGACGATGCGGGGCTGCTCGCCGAAGCGCTCGCTTTGCGGGGCCGGTAGGCGGTTAAAGAGATCACCACGATTTACTGGGGTGTTACCCAGACCCCCATCCCCCAACCCCCTTCCTGGCAACAGGGGAGGCAGGCGGGAGGGTGGATGTGCATTGCTAAGGGGGCTTTTCGGAGAGGGTGAGGGGCGCTGCGCGCCCTCGCCCTCCATTACCCGTTCCCTGGCAATGGGGGCGGGATTACCTGATTGTTTTCTCAATGTGCAAAGAGAGTTCGGTTAGAAGTTCAACTTCTTTGGAGAAGTTGAACTTCTAACGCAATTTATTTAATCCACATGCCTAAGGCAGTTCGAACGTTTCGGCGGGACGCAGCAAGGGGGCTTCGGTGAAGTCTTGCAGGACGACGAAAGCGTCGGGGCCGCCCTGAATCTGGCGAATCTGGGCCATGCGCGGGGAGCGGTTGTTGCCGCTGAAGTCCACCAGGAAGACGCCGTCCAGCACTTCGGTCTCGCCCAGACCAATCAAGCCTTGCGTGACGGTTTCGCCGGTCAAGCCAGCCCAGCCATTGTCGTCAATGGCTTTTTGCATGGCTTTGACGGTCAGGTCTACGCCAGCGAAGGTCAGCAAGTAACCAACGGATTGGAGTTCCACCGGGCGTTCATTCTCGACGAAGTTTTTGGTGATGTACTGGATGCCGGGATTGTCCTGATCGGTCCACCACAGGTAGGGGAAGGCGGTGATCATGCCCACAGCCAGGGCGGGGTCGCTCAGGTAGGCGTAGGTGGCCAGGTCCATGGCCCAGTTGTTGGCGCCGACCAGGAAGCTCTGGCGCAGACCGAGCACGCCCAAGCCGTTGAGGATGCCGGCAGGGCCGAAAGCCAGGGTGTTGGTGTAGATGACGTTGGCCCCGGCAGCCTGAGCATTGAGGATGGCCGGCGTGGTGTCGGTGGCGGGGTTGGTGGGGTCAATGATTTCTTCGGCGACAATGGTCACGCCCAGAGATTCGGCATAGGCGCGGCTTTCGGGAGTGAGGGCGCCTTGACCGTAGGCGGTGGGCCAACTGATGTAAGCCACGTTGATTTCGTCGCCGGCGCCGGCGGGTTTGACGGCGTCCCAATTGGCGGTGATGTAGTCCAGGAACAGACCAAACTGCTCAGGATAGATGGGGGCGTAGCCAAAGGTGTAGCCAGAGTCCACGCCGTAGAAGGCGACGGAGCTGAGGCCGGCAGCCAGGTTGGGGATCTGGTCTTCGCGGAAGCGGGTGGCCAGGGCTTCACCGTCGCCGGAGCCGTAGGTGAACATGACGAGGACGTTGTCGTCTTCGCTGGTGTAGCGGTCGTAGGCGGCTACGGCGGCGTCCACGCTGCTCTGGGTGTCGGTGAATTCCAGGTTGATGGTGGCGCCGTATACGCCGCGCCCGGCATTGGCGGCAGCGACGGCGTCGTTAAAGCCAGTGACCAGGGGGGCGGTGATGCCGGCAAGGGGGCCGGACAGGTCGCCAAAGTGGTAGAAGGTGACGGAGCGGGGGGTGAGGACGTGGTCAATGACGTGGATGACACCGTTGGATGCCGGCACGTCGGCCATGACGACGTTGGCTTCGCCATTGAGGACCACGCCGCCATCACGCATGTCAATGCTGACGTTGCGGCCTTCGAGCATGGTGGGGGCGAAGCTCATGCCGGCTACGTCGGCAGACATGACGGCGCCTGCGACGACGTGATACATCAATGTGTCGGCGTCTACCTCGCCGCCGCCCATGTCCATGTGGGCTTCGAAGGCTTCGTTGGTGGGGGCAAAGACGGTGAGTTCACCGCCGCTGAGGGCTTCACCCAAGCCAGCCGCTTCGACGGCAGCCAGGAGCATAGAGAAGTTGGGGTCGGCGGCGGCAATTTCGGCAATCGTCATGGTGGAGGTGTCCATCGGTTCTTCGGTGGGCACTTCGGTCGGTTCTTCCGTGGGAACTTCTGTGGGCGCTTCGGTGGGCGCTTCGGTGGGTTCTTCCATCGGTTCTTCCGTGGGCTCTTCCATGACTTCGGTGGCTGCCGGAGCCTGAGTGGGCGTTGGTTCGGCGGCGGGCGTGCCGCAGGCGACCAGGATGCCCAACAGGAGTATCATGATGACCAGGTATCGTATTTTCAACATTTTCTTCTCCTTCAAAAGTAGTTTCATGGGAAGACGCAGAGGACGCGGAGAAAAATTCGGGCCATTTGTGGCAGAAATTTTCATTTATGATGGTTCCGGCGTGAGCAACTCTTCTGAGCTCGTCAAACGTCTCAGCCGATGATGCGCCGCGACTCATGCGGTCTCCTCAAAAAAAGAGTGTGTCGCAATGGGTTGGCAATGGGGCGCTAAAGCGCCATACGCTAAAGCGCCATACGCTAAAGCGCCATACGCTAAAGCGCCATACGCTAAAGCGCCATACGCTAAAGCGCTTTTGTCACAGCCAGGGATGTGGCTGTATAGCCGTAGACAAACGGTGGGGAGTTTGTAGTTGTTTTGTGGCGAATGCGATCACCTCCTTGTGGTGATTGGTGGGCAGTTTGTTTGAGGTTTAAGAAAATAGTTTGGTAAGTGGGGGGGGGGGAGACCCCCATCCCCCAACCCCCTACCCCCTAAAGGGGGAAGGGGGCTTTCCGGAGAGGGCGAGGGGCGCGCCGCGCCCCTCGCCCTACATTACCCCTTCCCTGACGAGGGAGGCGGGATTACCCGATTATTTTCTTAATGTTCAAACAGATTGCCCTACAGAGCGATGGGGCAATCTAACAGATTGCCCTACAGTGGGCAAAGGTCTTTGCCTTAATGAGCAAAGGGGCGCAGGCGCCAGGCGGCTTTGATAAGCTGCCAGCGGTATGCCAGGCCGCGTGGTTCGAAGACCAGGAATAGCATTAAAGCCAGACCAAAGATGAGGGGGCGCAGGGCGGCGGAGGCTGTGCCTTCAATGGCCGGGATGAGGTCAATGAGAATAGGCGTGAGAATGATGACGGCTTCTTCGATGAGAAGCACGAGGGTGGCGCCAAAGAAGGGGCCGACGCTGGTTCCCAAGCCGCCGACGACGAGCATGCCCAACATGAGTACGGAACTGGTCAGGTTGACGGTTTCAGAGTTGATGAAGCGCAGGTTGTGGGCCAGGAGAGAGCCGGCAATGCCGGCATAGACCGCCGCCAGAAAGAAAGCGCGCAGCTTGTAGGTGAACAGGTTGATGCCTAGCAGTTCGGCAGCCAGGTCGTTGTCGCGCACGGAGACCAGGGCGCGTCCAAAGCGGCTGCGGGCAATGTTATGGGCGGCAATGGTGGTGATGAGGAGGACGGTGATGGTGATAAATAGAAAAGAGGCAGGGTCGCCGAAGCGAAAATAGCAGGCGTTGGCGGCGGCGTCGTAGGTCGTGCCCAAGAAGCAGGTGTTGGCAATGACGGGAAGTTTCAGGCTGGCGACGGTTACGTTGATGCCTTGCGCCCCATTGAGTATATCCTGGTAGATGTTGCGAGCCAGCCAGGGGATGATGAATTGCGCGCCCAGGGTGGCCATGACCAGATAGAAACCTTTGACGCGCAGCGAGGGTAAGCCAAATATCAGCCCGACCAGACCGGCAGCCAGCCCGGCGACGGGCAGAGCCAGGAAAAAACTCCAGCCCAGGTTGCCCACTAACAGGGCGGAGACGTAGCCGCCGACGGTCATGAAAGCTGCCTGTCCCAGGGAGATTTGCCCCGTGTACCCGGTGAGGATGTTCAGCCCTTGCACGGCGATGATGAAAATGCCGATGCGGTTTACCAGGGAAATGAGGGAGCCGCTGCTGTAGAGGGGCAGCAGGTACAGCGCCAACAGGAACAGGAGCAGCAGGCCAACCTGCCAGGGACGGCGCAGGACGGACATGTCTTGTTCATAGCGACGATCAAAATCACCTGCGGGTCGGGGAATTGCCATAAGTACCTTGAAGATAGTGGTCAGTGAACAGTGGTCAGTGAACAGTGGTCAGTGAACAGTGGCGAGTGGTCAGTGGTGAGTGGTCAGTGGACAGTGGTCAGTGGTCTAGATGCGTTCGATTCGTTTTTGCCCGAAGAGGCCGTCGGGGCGGACGATGAGGACGATCAAGAGAATGATGTAGGGGGCGATTTCTTTGGCGTTGCGGATGGCCTGGGCAGCTTCCTGGCCCAGGAAGAAGTCGTTATTGGGCAGGGCTACCAGCCCTTGAAAGAGTCCAATGATTAAGCCGCCAATGACGGCCCCCGGAATGGATTCCAGTCCGCCCAGCAGCACGGCGGGAAAGGCGGCCAGCACGACGACGGATAGACCCAGGCTGAGGCCGCTGGCGGTGGCAATAAGGATGCCGCCAATGGTGGCGATGATGCCGGCAATGGCCCAGGAAAAGCCAAAGACGCGGTTGATGCGAATGCCCACCGCCTGCGCCGTTTCGTGGTCTTCGGCGGTGGCGCGCATGGAGAGGCCCGTGCGGGTGTATTGGAAAAAGGCGTAAAGCAACACCACGCAGACCATGGCAATGACGAAGGACCAGAACAAGTCCTGGCGGATGATGACGATTAAGCAGCCGGGCTGCAGGTCGCCGCCAAGGGCAAAAGTGCAATCGGCGGCGGCGCCGGCGGTTTGGGCCAGCGGCAGGGTGATGCGGTAAGGGTCAGAGGTGGAGAACAGGACGGGGAAGTTGCGCTGCGTGGTGCCAAAGGTGATGATGGTTAAGCCTTGCAGCACCTGGGACAGAGCCAGGGTCATTAAGATGATGGAGAGCAGTGGCTGCCCGGTCATGGGGCGCAGGGCTATGCGCTCGATAACAAGCCCTAGAATGATGGAGGTGAGCAAAGCCAGGACGATAGCCAGGGCAATGCGCAGGGCGAATTGTTCTTCCCCTGGGAAAATGCGACCCAACGCCTGATCAGAAGAGAACCACCAGGTAGCCATGGCGCCAATGAGCAACATTTGCCCGTGAGCAAAGTTGAAAATCTCGGAAGATTTGTAGATCAAGACCAGACCCAGGGCGAGCAGGGCAATGGGCCCGCCGCCGAGTAGGCCGGTGATGGCGAATTGGGGGAGAAGCTGCCAGTTCATTGTAGTTATTCACCGCAAAGACGCAAAGAACGCCAAGAGAAAGGATGTCGTTGCCGGCGACAGGCTCAGGCAACGGGCCAGGCAGGTTCAACCGTTATTCGACTGCCGTGGCAACTCATGTAATTATTCACCGCAAAGACGCAAAGAACGCCAAGAGAAAGGATGTCGTTGCCGGCGACAGGCTCAGGCAACGGGCCAGGCAAGTTCAACCGTTACTCGACTGCCGTGGCAACTCATGTAATTATTCACCGCAAAGACGCAAAGAACGCCAAGAGAAAGCGTGTTGTTGCCGGCGACAGGCTCAGGCAGCGAGCTCATTCCACTGCCGTGGCAATGCGCAGGGAGGTTTCGATGAAGCCTTCGCTGCCATCTTGATAGCGCACTGAAGCGCGCACTACCAGGCTGTCTTTGCCGGCATACATCGCCTCAACAATTGCCTGATACCGCTCGTACAAAACTCCGCGCCGCAGTTTGCGCGACCGCGTCATTTCCGCTTCGTCGGCGTCAAACTCCTTGTGCATCAGCACGAAACGGCGCACCTGTCCCTGCGGCGGCAAACTCTCATTCACCTGTTTGACTGCCTTTAACACCAGGTCGTACACTTCTGGTTTCTGCGACAGGTCGGTGAATGTGGTGTAGCCAATGGCGCGTCGTTCTGCCCAACTGCCGACGTTGGCAAACTCAATGATAATTAAGGCGGTGACGTAATCGCGGGTCTGATCGCCAATCGCCATGACATCCCGAATGTAGGGGCTGAACTTGAGCCGGCCCTCGATGAACTGCGGCGAGAAGCGTTCGCCATTGGACAGCGTAATCATGTCCTTGACGCGATCCAGGTAGATGATGTGGCCGTCTTCGTCAATGTAGCCGGCGTCGCCGGTGCGGAACCAGCGGGAGCCATCGGCGTCAATAACCAGCGCTTCCGCCGTCTTTTCGGGGTTTTTGTAATAGCCCAGGAAGACGGTGGGGCCGCCAATGAGGATTTCGCCTTCTGGAGAGATACGCATGGGGATGCCTGGGGCGGGCTGCCCGACGCTGGCAAATTTAATGTCATTGTTTCGATGCAGGGTGACGCCGCCGGTTACTTCGGTGGAGCCATAAATCTGCTTCAGGTTGATGCCCAGGGCGTGAAAAAAGCGCATGGCGTCTGGGCTGAGGGCGGCGCCGGCGGTGTAGGCGGCGCGAATGCGGGACAAGCCGAGGCGATCCCGAATGGGCGCAAATACCAGCCAGTCGCCGAGTTTGTAAGACAGGCGCGTGCCCAGTCCCAGCCGATCT
>JAGVTM010000222.1 GCA_019136785.1 Chloroflexota bacterium
TTTCTGCTGCGCCAGCCATCGCACGCCCACGCCAGTGAATCCCGCAGCATCTCCCCTTTCCAATACGCCCGCCAGCATCCACGACTGCTGGGCAAGCTCGTCTCCCCACTACTGATTACCTCTTTGGGCGCAGGCTTGCTGATGCCGTTCATGAACGTCTTCTTTCGCCACACTTACCAGAGCAGCGACACGACCATTGGTGCCTTGTTTGCCGCCGGCTCCCTGGCGATGGGCATTGGCTTGCTGCTGGCCCCACCGCTGGCGGACAAGTATGGTAAGATAAAGGTGGTCGTGCTAACGCAGGCTCTTTCTATTCCCTTCCTGGCGCTGTTGGGATTTGCCCCCTGGTTCTGGCTCAGCGCCGCCGCTTACCTGGTGCGGCTGGCTTTGATGAATATGAGCAATCCCGTTTACCAGGCGTTTGTGATGGAAGAAGTGCCGCAGGAAGCGCGGGCGACTGTGGCCAGCCTGGTGAGCATGAGTTGGAACTTCGGCTGGGCGTTCAGCCCCAGCATCAGCGGCTGGCTGCAAGTGGAATATGGTTTTGACCCCATCTATCTGGCGACAATCGGGGCCTACGTGGTTGCCATTTACTTATACTGGCGCTTCTGGGTAAGCTCTGCGGCGGCATAAGCTCTGCGGCGGCATAAGCTCTGCGGCGGCATCAAAGGCGTAGCGTCCATTCGTAGCATAATCATTGGTTTGCCATGCTTGACACGAGTCTGGCGATACTTCATTATTAGAGAACAAAAGCAGCCGTTAATTTTTGCATCCTGGGAGTTTTGACAGAACCCTCAAAATGGGATGAAGATAATCAGGATTTCGCAGATTTTGTCCTGCATTTTCTCCGCGCCCCGCGTAAGCGGACTGCCGCGTAAGCGGACTGCCGCGTGAGACTGTTTTTGAAGCATGAGCGGGTTGCCAACCCGCCCTACGATACACTATTTTCAAAGGAGTTCCCCATGAGCGGGGCGCACCACGATGAATGAAAATGAGTAGCCCGTCGCCACAAAGCGGCTAAACTTCAGGTTTGGAACTGGTCTCAGGTCGATAAGTCATTGGTACCGCGAGTCTGTGAAGGAGTTGGACCGGGATACCCAGAGGTACCACGGATTGTTGCCACGAGCACGCGAAGGAGAATCTTCTCTGAATGGGTATCTGACCAGTAGCAAACCAAGAGAGAGGTATGAGATGCGAATCATGAACGAGCGGTGCGCCGCCATAGACGTGCACAAGAAGACAGTGGTAGTCAGCCCCCGAGTAACGCCTAGGGAAGGGGAAGTGCGGACAGAAACCCGAACCTTTGGCACAACCACGCCCGACTTGTTGGAGATGACCGATTGGTTGCGGGCATGGGAAGTAACGGCGGTGGCCATGGAAAGCACGGGGGAATACTGGAAACCGGTATTCAACCTGCTAGAAGGGGAGTTTGAGGTCATCTTGGTCAATGCCAGTCACGTCAAGCAAGTGCCTGGGCGCAAGACGGATGTGAACGACGCCGAATGGCTGGCGGAGTTGCTGTCGTATGGCTTGCTGAAGGCCAGTTTCATCCCGCCCAAACCACAGCGGGAGTTGCGCGATTTGACGCGGCATCGGGTGAACCTGGTGCAAGAGCGGGCGCGGGTGGTCAATCGGGTGCAAAAAGTGCTGGAACAGGCGAACATCAAACTGGCCTCAGTGGCCACAGATGTGATGGGCGTATCGGGACGGCGCATGCTAGAGGCGCTGGTTGAAGGGCAGGCGGACGCCCAGGCGATGGCGGAGTTAGCGAAAGGTCGGCTGCGGAACAAGATGGCGGAGTTAGAAAAGGCGCTGACGGGGGTAGTTGACAAGCATCACCGGTCGCAGCATCTGGCGCACATTGACTTTGCCGACGAGCAGATAGAGGAAGTCAACCAGGAAATCGGGCAGCGGATTGAGGCCATGGATAATTCCGCCGATGAACCGAGCGCCACCAACGAGCGACCCGACCCCGAAACGGGCGAACTGCCGGCGCCGGTGCATCTGACCTGGTCACACTGTGTCGCCCTGTTGGATACCTCCCCCGGTGTGGATGTACGTGCCGCCGAACAGGTTCTGGCGGAAACAGGTATCAACATGAGCCAGTATCCCAACGAGAACCACCTGACAGCCTGGTCAGGTTTAGCCCCTGGGAACAACCAGAGTGGCGGCAAGCGCAAGAATGCCAAAGTCCGCGAAGGAAATCGAAATCTGCGACAGGTGATGATGCAGATTGCCTGGGCAGCCGTGCGCACAAAGGGCAGCTACCCTCAAGCCTTGTACCGTCGGTTGGCAGCGCG
>JAGVTM010000182.1 GCA_019136785.1 Chloroflexota bacterium
TGGCCATCAGTCAGGAAATCGGGGACAAAGCGGGCGAGGGGACGACGCTGAATAATATCTCCCAGATATACGACGCCCGCGGCGACTACGACGCCGCCCTGGCGTATTTGCAGCGCTCCCTGCAAATCCGTCAGGAAATCGGGGACGTAGCCGGGTTGTGCGTTACGTTGTTTAACATGGGGCACATGCACTGGCAAAACGAAGAGTCCCAGGAGGCGCTGAGTACGTGGGCAGCGGCATACACGTTGGCAAAGCGGGCGGGGCTGGCGCAGGTCTTGCAGGCGTTGGCCGGGCTGGCGCAGCAGTTGGGACTGCCGGGCGGGCTGGACGGCTGGGAGGCGCTGGCGCGGCAGCTGGGGGCAGCGGCGGAGTAACGGCAGGGAATGACCACGGCTGACAGCGCGCGCGGCGGAACGCCTGACCAGTTGCCAGAGTCGGCGGCGGCGCTGGCGCGGCGGCTGGCGGCGTATGTGCCCGAGACGCTGGCGCGGCAAATCTGGCATGGGGAGATGCCGTTGCCAGGGACGGCGCGGCGCATTCAGGCGGCGACGTTGTTTGCGGATATTTCGGGCTTCACGGCGCTGTCGGAGGCGCTGGCGGCAGAGGGCCCGCGCGGGGCGGAGACGTTGAGCCAGATTTTGCTGCAAACGTTCACGCCGCTGATTGCCGCCATCCACCAGGCGGGCGGGGCGGTTAGCCATTTTCACGGCGACGCTATGACGGTGTATTTCCCCGAAATGACGCAGGGAGACGCGGCGCGGCGGGCGCTGGCGTGCGCCCAGGCGATGCAGCGGCAGATGCAGGATGGGTTGGGGCAGGCGCGGGCGGGGGAGCAGCAAACCCGCTTTGGGCTGACATTGAAGATTGGCGTGGGGTATGGCGCGGTGTTGGAGATGGTGGTGGGCAGCGGGCAGTTGGAGTTTGCCCTGGCGGGCAGGGGCGTGGAGGAAGCGGCGGCTGCCGAAAAACAGGCGGCAGCCGGGCAAATTAGCGCCAGCCGGCGGGCGCTGGCGCAGGCAGGTCTGGCGGCTGCGGCGGATTTCCAGCTTTTGCCCCCGCTCTTAGCGCCACTGCCGCCGCCGCCGTTGCCGCGCCCTGTGCTGGATTGGGCGGAGATGGACGAAGCCGCCTGCCAGCGGCTGCTGGCGGCGCTGCCGGCATTTTTGCCCGGCGCCTTGTACCAACGACTGCGACTAAGCCCGCGCCCGTGGCTGGCGGAACACCGCCCGGTGACCAGTTTGTTTGTGCAGTTCACTGGCGTGGATTTTGAGCGCGACGACGCCGGCGAACGGCTGCAAGCCTATTTTGCCTGGGCCGGCGGCGTCGTGGCCCGCTATGGCGGCTCCTGCGGGCACGTCAACCGCGTGTTAATTGGCGACAAGGGCAGCCAACTGCACATCCTCTTTGGCGCGCCCGTGGCCCCCGATGCGCCCGAACAGGCAGTGCGCTGCGCCCTGGCGCTGCGGCGCGAACAGCCTGCCTTCATCGGCAGCCAGCAGTTTGGCCTGGCAGTGGGCAAAGTGTTTGCCGGCCCCATCGGGTCAGCCAGCCGCTGCGAGTATACGGTGGTGGGCGACGTGGTCAACCTGTCGGCGCGGTTGATGCAGTTGAGCCAGCCGGGGGAGATTGTGGTGGACGCGGCGGCGGCGCGGCGGGCGGGGCAGGCGGCGGCGCTGGCGGAAATGCCCGCCGTGCACGTCAAAGGCAAGCAAACGGTCGTCACGCCTTACCGCGTGACGACCGGGCGGCAGCGGCCCGCGCCGGCGATGCAGACGCAGCCGCGGCTGCCGCTGGTGGGGCGGGAGGAGGAGTTAGATTGGCTGCTGGGCAGCCTGGACGCGGCGCTGTTGGGCGTGGGCGGCGCGGCGGCGCTCTCTGGGGCGCGCGGCGTGGGCAAAACGCGCCTGGCAGCCGAAGGCGTGCAATATTGGCGGGAACAGGGGGGGGCGGACATGATTGGTTTCTGCCAATCCCACCTGATGGACGCGCCGTATGCCCCCTGGCTGGACATCTGGCGCAGCTTTTTGGGCCTGGCGCCGGGGATGCCGGCAGAAACGCAGCGTCATCTGATCGCCGCGCAAACGGCGGCGCTGTGGCCCGCCGGAGACCCGGCCGACGCGGCGCTGTGGGCGGACGTGTTGGGCGTGGGGGATCTGCCGGCCCACCTGGCAGACCTGACGCCCGCGGCGCGGCGGGATCGGTTCTTCACCCTGGTGCGCCGCTGCTTTTATGCTTATGCCCGCCAACGCCCGCTGCTGCTGTGCTTTGAAGACGCGCACTGGGCTGACCGCACCTCCCTGGAGTTGATTGACGCCCTGACGGAGGAGGTCAACCAATGGCCCCTGTTCGTCATGATGACCCTGCTGTCTCCCGAAAATGCGCCGCCGCCGCCGCTGGCGGCGCTGGAGCGGCCCACCTGCATCCGCATCCAGTTGCGCGAACTACCCGCCCACCATGCGCCCGCGCTGCTGCGGCCCTTTATTGGCAACCTGGAACTGCTGCCCACGGCGGCGCAGCGGCTGGGGCTGCGGGATCGAGACGGGCGCGCCAGTCCCATTAACCCCCTGTTTTTACAGGAGGCGCTGCAAGCGATGGAAGCGATGGGCGGGCTGCGGCGCAATGGCAAAGCGTCGTGGGACAGCCGGCGGCTGGAAGCCATGCAGTTGCCCGACACCATTCACGGTTTGATTTTGTCCCGTCTGGATCGGCTGCCCGCCGCCAGCCGGCAGTTGGCGCAGGCGGCGGCGGTGATTGGGCGGCAGTTTGAACTGCCCTTGCTGCAAAATATTGCGCCGCAGTGGCCCGCGGCGGAGGTGGCGGCGCATTTGCAGGGGTTGGCGGATGCCGGCATCACCCAACTGATCGCCGCCGAGCCTACCTGGGTGCATCGTTTTCAGCATGTGCTCACGCGGGAAGTAGCTTACGAAAGCCTGCCCTTCGCCCAGCGGCAGGCGCTGCACGCAGCGATTGCCGCCTGGCTGGAAGACACGCACCGCGAAAATTTGAAGCCCGTTTACGCCGTGCTGGCATACCATTATGGGCGGGCGCAGTTGCCGCAGCCAGGGCTGCGCTTTGCCGCGGCGGCGGCGGACGAGGCGCGCCGCATCTTTGCCAATTGGGAAGCGGCAGATTTATACGCCCAGGCGGAGGCGCATTTGCAGCAGTTGGGCGCGGCGGCGGATGCGGGGCAGGCGGTGCACATTTACCTGTCCTACGGTCACGTGCTGCTGCTGTTGGGGGAGTTCGGGCGGGCTGAACCGCTGTTTGAAAAAGGGCGCGCCCTGGCGCAGGCGCAGGGGGAGACGGCGGCGTTTGCCCACGCCTGTAATTTGCTGGCAGAGTTAAAGGTGCGGCAGACGCAGTATGCGGAAGCGGCGCGTTTTACGCAGCCGGTGAAGGTTTTGGCGGGGCAGATTGCCGCGGATGAGCTGGCGCTGGCGTATTTATGGGATGGGTGGATAGCCAGCCATGGGGGCCAATATGACCGGGCGCTGCGTGAGTTGAAGCAGGCGGCGGCGTTGTGTGAGAATGCCGGCAACCAAAAGCGGCTGGCGTTGTCCTTAGAAGCCATTGCCTTTGCCCATTACTCGCAGCGCGAATTGAACCAGGCTATGGCGGCGCTGCAAGAAAGCGTGCAGTTGGCGCGTTTGTTCAGCACGCCGGTCAACGTGGGGTATACGCTCAACAACCTGGCCTGGTGCCAATATGAGGCTGGTTATGCAGCGGCGGCGTTGGACACGCTGGAGGAGGCGGTGCAGTTGGGGGAGCAGTCCAGCCGCAACCTGCTGGCGGTAGCCCTGACCAATCGGGGCGGCGTGCTTTGCTACCGGGGGCAGTATGAGGCGGCGCAGCGGGACTTTGAGCGGGCGGTGGATTTGTTGGAGTTGATGGATGACCAATACATGCTGGTAGAGGCGCATTTGCAGTGGGGGTATGAGTACGCGGCGGCGCAGGGGAAGTGGGCGGAAGCCGAAGCGCATTTGCAGACGGCGCAGGGATTGATTGGGGAGCAGGCGGCGGCGTATCCGCAGGAGCAGGCGCGGGTGTGGATTGGCCTGGCGCAGGCGGCGCTGGCGCAAAACCGGGCGGCGCAGGCGGCGGCGCTGCTGGCGCAGGCGCAGGGCCTGGTGGAGGGTATGCCGTGGCAGCAGCCGGCTATTGCTTATTTCGCGGGATTGGCGCACCAACAACAAGGAGAGGTAGAAGCGGCGCGGCGACAGTTCCAGGAAGGCTGTCAGCGGGTTGAGGCGCAAGGCTGCCCGGATTATTTGCCGCTGCTGCTGCTGGAGTTGGGACGGCTGGAGACGGAGGCGGCGCAACGGCGGCTTTATCTGGAACAATGTTTACAGGCTGCCGACCGCCGCGCTCGTTATGGGGATCGGGCATATTGCCAACGAGAAGCCCAACGACTTCTAAATCGGATAGTGGCTGACACACCTCATCCTACAGGGCTTCGATAGACGCAACTTCATGGCTGTGGGGCAAGTAGTAAACGCGGCAGCGTTCGCCTTCGAGGATGGCGTCGTAGGCGCGGGCGGGGATGGGGAACTCCTGCCCGTTGACCATCAGGTAAGCCTGACGGAAGCGGTAGCTGCCGCTGATGCGGGTGCGGACGGGGCCTGATTCCATCAGGCAGCGCTGCGCGGCGATGTCTCGCCTATAGCGAGTAAGGCGCTGCCAGAGATAGGCAAATCCAGCCAGGAGCAGTGCGCCCAGGGGAATATAGGAGATGACGGCGGTGAAGGTGACGTCGCCGCCACTCTCGACGATGTCGCCTACTGTGCCAATCAGGAACAGGGTCAAAAGAATCAAGCCCACCCCGTGCAAGCCAGCCTGACCCAGCAGGCGGCGGCGCTGTCGCGCGGAGAGGTAGCCGCGGCGGTTGGCTGCCAGGTCGTCGGGATGAAAATGCAGGCGGCGCGCCAGGTTTTGCGTCAAGGCGGATTTGGCGGATAGGGCGTCTACGCTAAGGGGCTGCACGGAAAGCAGCACCTGGGCGCGGCGCAGGTAGCAGGCGTGGTAGGTTCCAGGCAGCAGGTCAAATTTGCCCTGAACGGGCTTCAGTTCCGCCGCGGGCGTGTGCGCCGCCAGTTTTCCGCGCCGCCAGGTGACGGTCACCGTGCCGGCACCGATGTCCGGCTGCAAGATGTCCTGGCGGTGGGCATAGGCGCGCCGCCAATAAGGGAGGATAAAGAGGAAGGCAAAGGCGGGGATGAGGAGGTAGATGAGGCGGTAGGATGCCGGCATGGGCACATCCCGCACCAGCCACAACGGCATAAACGTCAGCGCCAGCATCACGGCATTCATGCCCAGGCCAAAGGCGTTCCAGGGATTCTGCGCCGCCAGCAGTTGGCGCTGCGCAGGCGTCAACTGCCCCTGGCGGTTTTGGGCAAAAATGGCCGGGTCAGCCAACGACCAGGTAGAGGGGGGCATAATGGGAAGCCGATGACTCGGATAAGACGCTGATTGGATAGATGTGGCGTATTTCCGGCCTGGTATTACCCACCTGTGCCGGGGCGGAAGCTGCCATCGGGATCAACCGTGCCATACTGGGCCACAAAAGCATCCCAGTTTTCCGGCGTCAGGTTCATGAACTGCGCCGCCTCTTCAGGCGTCAGATCATACCCCTCCAACGCTACTTCCGGTTCTTCAAAGAGCAGTTGGCGAAATTTCAGATCAGAAACAGCCAGAGCAATAACAGCCAGCACAGCAGCTAAAGACATAAGTTTTTCCTTTGGAAACAGTGATGAGTGGCGAGTGGTCAGTGGTCAGTACGGGTAGGGCGTGGTTTTGAAGGTGAGTTGGGGGAATTTGCCCTGGTAGTAGGAAAGTTCATGTGCGGAGTTAAACATGCCAACCAGCCGCCCGGCGGCGTCCTGCGTGCGCAGCAAGCCGTAACGCCAGGGCAGTTGTTCAATTTGCTCCGGGGGCCCCGTGATCCAGCGGCACATCGTATGGGGCAGCATCTGGCGGCGGGTAGCCACGCCGTATTCTTCTTGCAGCCGCGCTTCCACCACGTCGAACTGCAAGATACCCACCACCGCCAGGATGGGATCGCGGCGCATGGCGTCTACTTCATACAAGATTTGCATGGCCCCTTCCGTCTGTAACTGCTCCAATCCCTTGATGAACTGCTTTTGCTTACTCACGTCTACGTTGTACAGGCGGGCAAAATGCTCGGCGGGGAAGGTAGGGATGGGGTCAAAGTTGAACGCTGCGCCGCCGGTGATGGCGTCGCCAATGGCAAAAGCCTGACCGCCGGGCAGCCCAATAATGTCGCCCGCGTAAGCTTCATCTACCACCTCGCGGTCATCGGCAAAGAACTTGTAAGGACGAGACAGGCGCAGCAGCTTGCCCGTGCGCGCATGGGTGGCCAGCATATTGCGCTCAAAGCGCCCGCTGCAAATACGCACAAAAGCCACGCTGTCGCGGTGGCGGGGATTCATGTTCGCCTGAATCTTGAAGACAAAGCCGGAGAACTCTGGCAGGGTGGGGGGCACGGAGCCGGCGTCGCTGTGGTGGGCGCCCGGCGCGGGCGCATAGCGGATAAAGTCATCCAGGAACAACTGCACGCCAAAGTTGGTCAGGGCGCTGCCGAAGTAGACGGGCGTTTGCTGCCCCTGCTGCACCTGCGCCAGGTCGAAAGCCGCCAGTTCGTTGAGCAAGCCAATGTTGGTCAGCAGGTCTTCCAGGCGGCTGTCGCTCAAGCCGCGCCGAATGCGCGGGTCATCCAGGGTCGTGATGGTTTCGGGGGAGATGGTCTGGTTGCGCGTGGTGCGGTCAAACAGGTGCACTTCCTGGGTGAGGCGGTTGTAGACGCCCAGAAAGCTTTCGCCGTCGCCAATGGGCCAGTTCATGGGCACGGCTTGCATGCCCAGCACGGTTTCCACTTCGTCCAGCAGCCCCAATGGGTCTTCCGCCGGGCGATCCATCTTGTTGATGAAGGTGAAGACGGGGATGCCGCGCTGCCGGCATACTTCAAACAATTTGCGCGTCTGGGTTTCCACGCCTTTGGCGGCGTCCAGCACCATGACGGCGCTGTCGGCAGCCATAAGGGTGCGGTAGGTGTCTTCGGAAAAGTCCTGGTGGCCCGGGGTGTCCAGCAAGTTGATAATGTGGCCCTTGTACGGAAATTGCAGTACGGTGGAGGTGATAGAAATGCCGCGTTCCCGCTCAATAGCCATCCAGTCGGAGGTGGCGCGGCGCTGGTCGCGGCGGGCGCGCACGCTGCCCGCCAGGTGGATGGCGTTGCCGTAGAGGAGCAATTTTTCGGTGAGGGTGGTTTTGCCGGCATCGGGATGCGAAATAATGGCAAACGTGCGCCGTTTGCTGATTTCCACTGCCAGCGACATATCGAGTGCGTTGATTCGTTCTTCCTGGTTTAACATACTTGACTGATTTTAGAGTTTACTGCATTGACCTTAAACGTGAGTAAATACCGTGTAGGCGTGTTCCAGGTGTTCGGCGTCGCCGACGACGGTCACGTGGTCGTCCCGCTCCAGGCGGGTGTCGGCGGTGGGCATAAGCAGTTCACCGGAGCGCTTCACGGCAAGAATGAGCAAGCCGGGCGACAGGCGCAGGTCGCGCAGCCGTTGGCCAATCACGGCTGGATTGCGCACGAGGAGTTCCTGCACCTCTTTGTCGTCGTCGGTGCGCGTCATCAGGTCGAAAGCGGACGGGTTGCGCGTCAGCATGACTACCAACGCCGGGTAGTCTGTCGCCGGATTGGTGGCGGTGACGCCCAGGCGTTGGAACCGCTCTAAGTCGGCGGGATCGGCTACCTGGGTGACAATGTGCTCAATGTCATACTGGTTGCGCACATAGCAGCAGACGTCGTAGTTGGTATTGGCGTCGGCAAAAGTCGTGACCAGACGGCTGGCCCTGGACAGATAGGGGGCAGCGCTTTCACTGGCGCGATCTACGCGCCCTTCAATGGCGGTGAAGCCGCGGGCGCGAGCCTGCGCCAGGCGGCTTGCATCGTGGTCAATAAGAATGACCTGTTCGTGATGCCCGCGCAACTGCGAAGCGACTTCCAGGCCAAATTTGCCTGCGCCGGCCACCACAATCAGCGGCGCGCTGTCGTCTTCCAGTTTGGGCATGATACGGTTAAAGAGCAGTGGGCCAAAGGTGACCATGATTATTGCCAGCAGGATGATGTCGGCATTGACAGAGTCGGACATAATGCCCAAAGTGACGCCAATTGCCCCCACGGCGATGATTAGGGACATGCGGGTGCTGAGCAAAATGCCGCTAGCCATGGCTGCCCGCCAGCCAAATGACCAGCGGAAGAGCAGGGCGGGGATAAGTTTAACCAGAACGGCGCCAATGACAAATGCCGGCAGCAGCAGCAGCGCCTCGGGATTTTGCAGCAGCGCATCCAGGTTAAAGCGCACGCCAACCATGATGAAAAAGACGGGGATGAAAAAGCCGAAGCCGACGGATTCCAGTTGGTGCACCACATCCTTGTCTTCGGGACGAGACAGCAAGGAGATGAGCAGGCCCGCCAGAAACGT
>JAGVTM010000407.1 GCA_019136785.1 Chloroflexota bacterium
CAGTTGGTTGGCAGTGTCCCGCATCCCCGGTTCAATCTGCGGGTAAGCCAGCCACACCAGACTCAAACCAAAGAGACCGCCTGTGAGCAAACGCAGCCAGGGCGTACTTTCCCGTAGCGGGAAAATCTGCTGCAATGTCGGGATCAGATTGTCCAGCCAGGGAACGCCCAAAGGTCGAGCGAAAAAATAAGAGAACAACTGACTGAATCCATCCAGACCAATGGGCGCCAGGCCAATTAACACAAACCCCCACAGCGGCAGAGGTTTGACGGGAAAACGGCGGCGCAGCAGCCCATAGACCAGCCCGCCCAACAGCACGAAGCCATAAATGGCAATATCCCGTTCGCACAGCGCCATTTTATACCCCATCTGGGGGTTCCCCTTAAAAGCGCGCGCCGGCGCCAGGAAGGTGTTCAGGTCGCGGATGTCGCCGGAGTAGCCGGCAAATTCGGGCAGCTGCGGGATGTAGGCATCCAGCGAGGTCAACCCGGTATCCACATTGGCGCGGGGGTAAGCCCACTGCTCGCCAAACAGAAAAAAGGAGCGGGAAGCCATCTGGTGGCACATGGGACGGTACAAGGTATAGATGACATTGGCTGGGCCCGCGGCGCCAGTCGCCATCAGCGCCGGCGCCAGCATGGGCAGCCCGACGTAGACAGCCACGAACAGGTTAAAGACAAACAACCAGCGGCGCGCAAAACGGTAGATAAGTTTATCCAGCCAGATGACAACGCGGCGCTGCCAACTGGAAACGGGCTGCCTGGGTGCTGGGGAAGGAGGTGTCGCCATAGCGGTTACTGGCTCAGCGTCTGGCTGAGATACGATTCGATCTGGTCAAACGTCATCAAGCCGCGATGCACGGCGGTTACCTGGCCACTGCCGTCCACAAAGACGCTGGTGGGGAAGTTGAAGACGCCGTACATGCCGGCAACTGCCCCATTGATGTCCAACAGCGGCGTGAAACTCAAACCCATTTCGTCATAGAAAAATGGGCCAACGGTTTCTGCCGGTTCGTTTTGATCCAGCGCCAGGATGACCAGGCCCTCGCTGGCGTACTTCTGAAAGGCCCGCTGCAAATCGGGCATTTCCACGCGACAGGGAGGGCACCAGGTAGCCCAGAAGTTAATAATCACCGGCTGGTCGCGGTAGTCGCTGAGGCGCACTGACCGTCCGCTCAGATCAGAGAGAATAAAGTCGGGCGCATTATCGCCCACAGCAACGACGCCCGTTGCCAGGTTATACACGTCACTGGCAGGTTGGGCGGGCGCCAGTTCGCCAGCCTGTTCCAGGATGTCGCCAGTCAGACCCGCCGCCGGGTCAGCATTACCCTCTGGCCCGCGCAGCAGCGGGCCGCCAAAAAGCAGCATGGCGGCGGCCAATCCTAATAAAGTGAACCCCAGCAGTACCAGCAGCGGATGGCGCTGCCCGCGCGTCGCAGGGGAGGATGGTGGCGTGTGCATAACAGAGAAACTTTGAGGCTTAACTTCGTTGCCAAAGTCGCACCTCCTGACGCGATTTCTTGAGCGCCTTACCGCGAGAACAGGGTGACGAGTTTGTCTTCGATGCCGGCAAACCAGATAGCCAGATCAGGCGGAACCAGCGCGTTAAAGGTAGCCAGCGTGCCATTTAACATCAAGATGCCGATCATGATAAACAGCGCCCCGCTGATAAGCTGCGTGGAGTGCAAGTGCAGCGTGACGCGGTGCGGACCGGGCGATGTGAAAATCCACAGGGCCACGCCGATCAACGCCACTGCCAGCAACCCGTACTCCTGCAATGGCGTGAAGGCAACCCCAGCCAGGGCGTCGAAGTTGAAGACGGCATATTCAGCCAGAGAAGCCCAAACCAGCCCCACAACGGCCGCGTGCGCCGTCACTTCCCATCCCTTGCCGCGCAAAATGCGCCAGAAGAGGCTCTTGCGGCTGGCGCGACCAAACAGGGTGGAGACGATCAGCAGCGGCAGCCCCAACCCCAGGGCATAAATGAAGAGCAGCATCCCGCCGCGCAGCACCGAACTGGTGGTAGCCGCCATCGTCAACACCGTGCCCAGAATGGGGCCCACGCAGCTTGACCAACCGACGGCAAAGGTGAGGCCAAACAGGTAGGAGCCGCCCAGTGTGGTATTTCGGGCGGTCTCGGATTCTTCCGTCTTAAACCCGGTGAAGCCGCTGCCCAACAGACTCATGACCCCAAAAACGAGAATAAGGGAGCCGCCGATGAGCATAATCATGCCCTGGCTGTCGCGCAACACGCTGCCTATGGCGGATGCGCCCGCGCCTAGCAGGCTAAACATAGTCGCCAGCCCTAACATAAAGGCGAAGGTGTTCAGGGCGATTTGTTTGCGACCGCTTTGGAAGGCGAAGGCGAAGTATGCCGGCAAAATAGGCAGCGTACAGGGCGATAGAAAACTGAGCAACCCGCCGCCAAAAGCAAGCACCGCCAGTACCAGAAAAGGCTGCGTTTGCAAACCAAAGGCGAACGCTGGCTCAGGCGCAGCCGATTGGTTCAGCGTCCCTACAATGAGGAAGATAACCACCAGAAGCGCCGTTCCCAGGACGATAATTCTGCCGGCAGACAATGCGCGCGGCGGCATTTCAGACTTCAGCATTTCTTACTGTACCTCTTCCTCTTCTTGCAGGAGTTGGTGCATTAACTCCACGTCTTGCTTCAAGTTTCTCTGGCGGCTGAACAGCGTAATGACATACACCGCGCCGATCAGCCATAGGGCGATATACCCCAGCACCAGGTAACCCATCGTATCCGGAGGCGTATCCGCTTGCAGCAGCGCCGTCAACAAAAAGGCAAAATCAGGCATGGTTTCCTCCTCAGGCGCGCAGGCGGCCCATAACGCGCAGCTTGAGCTGGTTCACTTCGTCTTGCAGCCCGTGCAGCCGGATCCGGTTCAGCAGCCAGGAACTGTACAGGACGCTGAAAGTCAGGAAAGAAAAGACCATGGTGAATACCATCGGGCTGGTAAGCGCCATGTCGCCCTGAGCCTCCTCGCCGCTGCCGATGAGGGCCGGGTGGATGTCGCGCAGCAGGCGAATGCTGTAGAAGGTGATGATGACGGTGACAAAGCCGGCAATGGCGTAGACAGCGGCGTAGCGGGCACGGCGATCAGGGTCTTCAATAGCGCCGCGCAGCATGAAGTAAGCCGCGTAAACCAGCCACAAGACGGTGTACGAGGTCAGCCGCGGGCTCCACAGCCACCACGTATTCCAGGCCGGACGCCCCCAGATGGAGCCGCTGGCCAGGGTCATGGTGGCGAAAACCAGGCCAATCTCTACCGAGGCGGCGGCGATAGCGTCCCACTCCTTACGCGGTTTAATCAAATAGGCGATGCC
>JAGVTM010000542.1 GCA_019136785.1 Chloroflexota bacterium
CCTGTAAAATTCCTACCGATCGTTCGATAATCGTTTGTAATAGATAGGAGAGATCTAACTGAGCAGAGATTTCCAAAGATATTTGTAACAGGGTCTCCAACTCATTATATTCAGGCTTATCCATACCGAAACCTCCCAAATTGTGTTTTACTCTTGGCCGATGCCAATCCCCTATTTATATCAGCATGCACGATGGCTGTAACTCACTAATGTCCAGTAGACCAACCCTCTAATCTGGTCAAAGACCAAAACCAGTATGTTTAGCTCAACCCCAAAGCTGTCTCCTTGGCCATTAAGTTTCATACGCGCAGTTTAACCCCGAGAAGTATACATTATAGTATGACCTCAGGTGAGAGCAAAAATTGCTTGTAGGAAAGTCTAAAGGTCAAGTAAAGCAAGTGAAATATTCCCTTTGCCTCAATCAAGATAAGCCACACCATTGGCGTTAGTGACGAAAATCTCCCCAAAACCAGACATTTGCCACTACCTGCGGCAAATGGTTCTCCCTATGATGAGACTGGCGGAAAAGTGAATCACGGAGTCACTGCGAGCGCCGCTGCGCAGCCGCGCCGGTAATGCCCCATCCGCATCGCTGCGAGCCCCCTGGCGGCCCCATTTCACCAATCTAAAAGATCCAGATTTTCGCCACGAATTTCACGAATGACACGAAAAAAGCGTCTGATTCGTAAAATTCGTGGCAGATTCTGCATCTCTTGTGGACAGTTCGGGGACCCCGCCTCTGACCACTCCCCACTGACCACTTTCCCTAACGGAGGTACACAATGAAACGCAAGCCACCTTTCAGCTTTGTGGCGCTGGTCGCTTTGCTGTTTGTGCTGGCGGCGCTGCCTGGCAGTCTGGTTCTAAGCCAATCCCTGGCAAGCGAACCTGCGCCGCCGCGCCAGGAAATGCCCGATGCGCCTGATGCCCGCAGCAGCTACATTCCCATCCAGGGGCGGCTGACGGATGCCAGCGGTAATCCGCTGAATGGGACCTATTCGCTCACTTTTCGTCTCTATGATGTGTCTACCGGGGGCGCAGCCCTGTGCGCGGATACCCGAAGCGTCACTGTGGAAAATGGGTTGTTCAGCAAGTATATGGCTGCCTCTTCCTGTCCCATTGATGGCCGGCAGCTTTACTTTAGCGTTGAGGTTGAAGATGACGGGGAAATGACGCCGCGCCAGTATGTGGACAACGTCCCTTACGCCTGGAGCCTGCGACCAGGCGCCCTCGTCAAATATGCTCTCAGCGGTGACAGTTCGATTTTGCACGTGGAAAACAGCGGCAGCGGCGTAGGGTTGTTTGCCGCCAGCGCCACGGGCCCCGCGCTGAAGGTCGGCGGCAGCGGCATCGTGCAAAGCGCCGCCCCTACCTATCTCTGGATTAGCGGCAGCGGCGTGCGCCCTTATCGCCAGTCGGACAGCACCATCATTGACATGGACACTGTCGGCGGCGCTAAGATTACCCGCGGCGCGACTGCCGGCAACAAAAACGTGATGCTGCCCATAACCATCCCCGGCACGCTCTACGGACAAAATGTGCGGGTGACGGGCATGAGGATATACTGGGTGGGCGCGACCGATTTTGATGCCCTGGCAGCGGTGCTGCTGCGCCGGCAAACGGGCGTATGCGCCACGTCTTCTTGTTATCTCACCATCCTCTACGACACCGCCGACCACGTGTGCGACGTGGGTAACAATCCCACCGGCTGCGTGCAGTCCTATGACTTGACCGCCAACAACACGCTCACGCCTGACTCCGGCGTTCTGTATCTGACGTTGGAGATGGCGTTTAGCGGCGCGTCCACCTGGGTCGAGATTGGCGGCGTCCGCCTGACGTTGGAATACGACGGCTAAAAAGGAGGTGGATCATGCAACGGGTACGAATGGTCTTACTCCTGGTCTTGATTGTCTGCCTGGTGGTGGTCGTTAGCACGCAGGCTATGTCTTCGCCCAACTATGCCCTGGACTGGATGGTGCCACTTAGCGGTGGCGGCGGCGGGGCGGCTTCTGCCCATTACGCCGTGAATGTGACTGTGGGCCAGACCGCTGTGGGAAGCGCTGCCGGCGAGCATTATGCCGGCACGCTTGGCTACTGGTACGAGATTGCCGGCGGCGCAACGCTGATCTATCTGCCCGTCGCCATCAGGTAGGAGGGAGAAGGGGAGAGGTATGAAGTATGAGGTATGAGGTAGGAAGGAAGGTGGCTATGGACGCTGTGATGAACCGGCTGCGCTATTCAGATGAACTGTCTGTGCGGTTTAAACTGCTGTGCAAGGGGCAGGGGGAGGAGACGGCGGAATGCCGGCACCTGCGCGCCCAAATCCAGACCTCCCCTCGCGTGCAGCAGTTGTTGGCGGAACGCGACGAAACGGGGCGCATTCCGCACCACCCATATACCAAGTGGGTAGGGGCGCACTGGGTGCTGGCTGACCTGGCAGACATTGGCTACCCGCCGGGCGATTCTGCTTTAATTCCCTTGCGCGAACAGGTCTATCACTGGCTTTTGGGCGATACGCACCAGAAAGGCATCAAAACCATCAATGACCGGGTGCGTCGCTGCGCTTCGCAAGAAGGGAACGCCCTCTACAGCCTGCTCACCCTGGGTCTGGCGGACGCCCGCGCCGATGAGTTAGCCGACCGCCTGATTCGCTGGCAGTGGCCCGATGGCGGTTGGAACTGCGACAAAAACCCCGCCGCCCGCCATTCCTCCTTTATGGAAAGCCTGATCCCCCTGCGCGGTCTGGCGCTGCACGCGCGCATCACGGGCAGTTCCCAGTCACAGGCGGCTGCCGAACGCGCCGCCGAAATCTTCCTCAAGCGCCGCCTGTTTCGCCGCCAGACAGACGGCGCCATCATAGCAGACGATTTCGTGACCCTGCACTATCCCTGCTATTGGCATTACGACATCCTGTTTGGTCTCAAGGTGATGGCTGAAGCTGACTTCATTCACGACGAACGCTGTCAAGAGGCGCTGGATCTGTTGCACACAAAACGGCTGCCGGACGGCGGCTTCCCCGCCGAAAAGGTATATTATCGGGTAACCGATAAGGAGATAAGCGGGCGTTCTCGCGTCAGTTGGGGCGGCGTCAGCAAGGCGCATATGAATGAGTTTGTCACCGCCGATGCCCTTTACGTGCTGCAAGCCGCCGGACGTCTGCCAGATGTTTGATAAGTAATTGTCCAGAAACAAGTTCGTAGTAACGGCTTTAGCCGTCCAAACCGCTAAAGCGGTTACTACGAACCCCAATCGCCAGGTTATTTACGGACAGTTAACAGTTACTAAGCTCGTATTGTCTAGCGGTCTGTCGGAGAACTGAAAAAATGGGACGCTGACGCCGACAACGGCCGGCAAGCGCCGCCAGCGACCATCAGCGCCCCCTCTTAAACCACACTAAAATTCGCGGAGTCAATCAGACGCCAGCCGGATACTCTCTATCTTCCAATATCCCGCCTGCTGTACCAGGTTAATGCGCAGCGCCTGGCTGGCGCCGGCGAACGTCTGGCGCAAAAGAACGGCGCTGCCGCTGTTTTCCACCGGAGTCGCGCTAAAACCGAGGGGCAGGCTGGCGGACAGGAGAAAGGGATCGTCGCCCGCTGCTCCTGCTGCGCCCGCTGCTCCTGCTGCGCCCGCGCTGCCGGCATTCACCCACGCATCCACCTGTTCTATCAACGCCTCCGACAGAAAACCGCTGGCGCGGTATTCCCCATCAGCCAAAGCCGTGCCGTTCGTTTGCTCCAGGCGGCTGAGATACCAGAGGTAAAAAGCGCTGACCACCCCTTCTGGCGTACCCGTGCAGGCAATATCGCTGATTTGCCACAGGCTCCCCGTTTGCTGCAAGTAAAGGATAAAGGCGTGTTCCGGCAGATTGGTGCGCATCAGAATCATAGGCGTGCCATTGTTATTGAACTGTCCATCCAGATAAAAGTTGTCTGGCGGCGTCCCGCCCGCGCACCACAACGGATCAAGCCCCACAAAACCCTCTTCATCAAACTTCAGCACCAGCGCCACAACCCGCTGCATGAGCTGCGGCGTCAGATAACCGCTGCGGACGACGTCCCCGTTAGCCAGGGGATTGTCCCGGTTGCCGGCCAGCGTCTCTTTGATGGCATCCAGATACCAGGCGTAAAAGTTCTGCGCCGCGTCAGCCGGCGTAGCCGCCTTGTCCGCCGGCGGCAGGAAAACCTCGGTTGTGGGTGTAGCGGCGGCGTCTTCAGCGGCGTCGCCGGTAGGGGCAGGGGGGGTGTTGGAGCGGCAGGCAGCCAAAAACAGCGACAGCAGCAAACCAAAGAGGAGCAGGAGGATTTGTTTGGATTTCATGGTGAACGGTTTTTTCCTTCAAAGAGACCTGACAGGTTTCCAAAACCTGTCAGGTCTGTAATTATTGCGTTAAAATGCTGCCCCTATTGTGCAAATTTTCCCCATCCTTGCCAAAAACCGCCCCACAAAAAAAGCGTCGCGCCCACCCACAGCGAACGCGACGCCTTCTGCCTTCTTCCCTCTTCCTTCTACTTTATGATCATGTCCTCAATCGGGTAGCTGTAAATCAGATACCGCTGGTTGACCCAACCCAGGTGACCTTCGGGCGTGAAAATTTCTACCCAGGTGGCCGCGCCGTTGCGGTAGCCGGACAGTCGCACCTGCTGCCCGTTCATGAGGCGGGTGAGGATGGGGTATTCCACCCCTGGGCCGGTGCGCACGTTCAGGTAGAAGGCGGAGACGATGGCTGTGCCGGCATTCACCGCGCCCGTGTCCCCCGTCCACACCGGCAGGCTGAGCAGCGGATAGCTGCTGACCACAAAGGGTGCATACACCCAGCCCTGCACATTGTCGCTGGTGATCACCTGCACCCAGGTGGCGCTGCTGTTGCGGTAGCCCGCCAGTTTTACCACCTGATTGCGCGCCAGCACGCGGATAATGTTGTAACTGGGCGATGGCCCCGTGCGCAGGTTAAGCTGGTCGGACACCACCGTCGCTGTAGCCCCCACAGGCAGCGGCGGCGGGGTGGGCGTTGGCGTGGGCTGCGGTTTGGGCGTGGGCGTTGGCGTAGGTGTGGGCGCGGAAACGAGAACCCACGTCAGGCGGGCTTCGGCGCTGCCGCCGCGCTCATAATATTCCAGGCGTACAGGCACAGAGCCGCCCGCCAGATAAATGTCGCCGGAGAAAGATTGCACCGCCCGGTCTTGCCAGCGGTCAATCAGCAGCACATTGTTCACCCACAGGCGCACGCCGTCGTCGCTGGTGGTGGTGAAGCGATAATTGCCCACGCTAAAGTACAGCGTTTGCGTCCAGCGCGCGGAGAAGTTATCGCTGTTAATGATGCCGGCAGCGGGCGAACCCGTGCCCCAGTTAAAGCTAATCTGGCTGTCCGTGCGCACCAGGGCGGGTGTACCGCTGAGGCTGGTGTTGTTGAAATACTCCCCCTGCCACTGGTTTGTGCCATAGGAAATAACTTGCAGCCAGCCCAGTTTGACGGACGCCCCGCCCACGTTTTCGTAATACTCTAGCTTGATGGGAATCTGACCGCCGGGCAGGTCTATCTCTGCCGTAAGCGCGCCCCCCTGCTGATCCACCCATTTGTCAATCACCAGCGTGTTGTTCACCCACAGGCGCGCCCCATCGTCGGCGTTGACCACAAAGCGGTAACGGCCCGGATTAAACGTCAGCGACTGCGTCCAGCGCGCCGAGAAGTGGTCGGCGGCAATGACCCCGCCAGCCGGCGAACCCGTGCCCCAGTTGAAGTCAACGGCTGCATCGGTGCGCACCAGGGCTGCCGCGCCGCTCAGGTTTTGATTGGTGTAATATTCGCCGCGCCAGCCAGCCGTCGGTGTGGGCGTGGGGGCGCTGACCAGAGCCCAATTCAGTTTGGCGGTGGCTTTGCCGCCCGCTTCGTAATACTCCACCTTGATGTAATGGTCGCCCGCGCTCAGGTAGGTGTCGGCGCTGACGCTGTGGACGGCGCTGTTATACCAGGCGTTAATCAGCAGCACGTTGTCCACGTAAACGCGCATGCCGTCGTCCATGGTAGCCGTAAAGCGGTACGTGCCGCCGGAGAAGTTGACGACGCGCGTCCAACGCGCTGAGAAATTGTCTGCGTTCACCCCTGCCGCCGGCGCGCCTGTGTTCCAGTCGTGGTTAATTTCCGCTTCCTGGTAGAAGGTAACCGGGGAGCCAGATAAAGCGGTGTTGTTGAAATATTCGACCAGCCAGGTGGTGTCGGCAGCAGTCAGGGGGTTAGGGCGAATCAACGCCAACAAGCCTGCCAGCAGCAGCAATCCCAGAACCTGCCCTGAACTTGTTGAAGGGGCAAATCTTTTACTGCGAAACATGGTCAAACCTCCTATCTCCAGTTGGCCGGAATGGGGACTGCAAAGTGCCGGCACAAACCCAAATCTGCCATACTGACGACAGTATAGAGGAAAATGTTCCCAGACACATCCGCCTGTTGGCGGAATTCCGGGTTGGACTATTGACCAGGTTTTCGCCTGGCTGATTGACCAGGAGGCAACGGGCAACAGGCTATTAAGTAACTGTCCGTAAATAACTTGACGATTTGGGTTCGTAGTAACCGCTTTAGCGGTTTGGTAACTGTCCGTAAATAACTTGGCGATTGGGGTTCGTAGTAACCGCTTTAGCGGTTTGGACGGCTAAAGCGGTTACTACGAACTTGTTTCTGGACAATTACTCAGGACTTTTTCTATAAATCGCTAGAGCCTGCCGAAAAGCGGCGACGTTCTCCGCTACCGAATGCGGCCCGCCGAAGATGGCGCTGCCGGCAACCAACACATCCGCCCCCGCCCCGGCTGCCTCCGCCGCATTGTCCGGCTTGATGCCCCCGTCCACTTCCAACCAGGCATCGGAACCGATAGCATCCAACATCTGTCGCAGCCGGCGAATTTTATCGGTACTGCCAGGGATATAGCTCTGCCCGCCGAAGCCAGGGTTGACGGACATAATCAGCGCCAGGTCTACGTCTGGCAAGATTTCCACCAGCCATGCCAGCGGCGTGGCCGGATTGAGAGCCACACCCGCGCGGCAGCCCAGTTCTTTAATGTGGTGGATGGTGCGGTGTAAATGCCGGCACGCTTCCACATGCACCGTCACCATATCCGCCCCCGCCTGCACAAAAGCGGGAATAAGCACGTCCGGGGCCTCAATCATCAGATGCACATCCAGAATGCAGCCCGTCTCGTTGGCTAATGGGCGCAGCGCTGCCACCACCAACGGCCCCATCGTCAGATTGGGCACAAAATGCCCATCCATCACGTCCACGTGCAGCCAATCTACCCCTGCCGCCGTTGCCTCGCGGCAGTGCGCCCCCAACCGCCCAAAATCCGCCGCCAGAATCGAAGGAGCCAGCCTGACTTCTCTCATCCCCCACCTTCCCCGCTATCTGTTTTCCGTTTTCCGTTTTCTGTTGTCTGTTGCCTGTTCTCTATCGCTTGTTTTGCCACCGCCGCCGCCGTCAACCCAAACTGCTCATACAACGTCTCATACGGCGCCGACGCCCCAAACCGATCCAACCCCACCACCGCCCCTTCTGCGCCCACATACCGCGCCCAACCAAATGTCGCCCCTGCTTCCACGGCCACCCGCGCCATAATAGCGGGGGGCAGCACCGCTTCTCGATAAGCCGCCGGCTGCCGTTCAAACAACTCCCACGACGGCATAGACACCACCCGCGCCGCCACATCCTGTTCTGCCAATAGCTGCTGCGCCGCCAGGGCAATATGCACTTCCGAGCCTGTGCCTATCAAGATAACCTGCGCATTGGCGGCGTCGCTGAGCACGTACCCGCCGCGAATGGCCCCATCTGGGCCCGTGATGTGGTCTTGCGGCAGCGTGGGCACGTTTTGCCGCGTCAGCAGCAGGGCAATGGGCCCGCTGCGGTTTTCCAGCGCCGCTTGCCAGCCCACCATCGTCTCGCGGGCGTCGGCGGGGCGGAAGATAACCAGGTTGGGCATCCCGCGCAGGCTCATCAACTGCTCAATGGGTTGGTGCGTGGGCCCGTCCTCGCCCAGGCCAATGCTGTCGTGGGTGAAGACGTAAATGACGGGCAACCCCATCAGCGCCGCCAGCCGGATGGCCGGGCGCATGTAATCGGAGAAGACAAAGAAAGTGCCGCCGTAGGGCCGCACGCCGCCGTGCAGCGCCATGCCGTTGAGGATGCCCCCCATGCCGTGTTCGCGGATGCCAAAATAAAGATAGCGGCCCGAAAAGTCATCTCGCGTCAGGTGCGCAACGCCGTTGGGCAAGGTTTTATTGGAACCTGTCAGGTCGGCGGAGCCGCCAATGAGGGTGGGCAGGTGGGGGAAAAGGGCGTCCAGCACTTTGCCCGAACTGGCGCGGGTGGCTATCTTCTGTCCGGGGGCAAAAGTGGGCAGGTGAGTTTGCCAGCCTGCCGGCATTTCCCCCCGCCACGCCTGCTGCAAAGAAGCGGCTAATTCCGGGTAAGCGGCAGCGTATTGGTCAAACAAAGCCTGCCAGGCTGCCTGGTTTTGCCCATCCAGCCCGGCCCGCATGTAAGCGTACACCTCATCGGGAACCAGGAAATGGGCATCTACGGGCCAACCCAGCGCCGCTTTGGTCAGGCGCACTTCTGCTTCGCCCAACGCTTCGCCGTGCGCCGCGCTGCTGTCCTGCTTGTGCGGGCTGCCAAAACCAATGTGCGTGCGGCAGGCGATCAGGCTGGGGCGGGTCGTCTCGGCGCGCCCGCGCCCGCGGGCGGCTTCAATTGCCGCCGCAATTGCGGTGTCATCATGCCCGTCAATGGTTTGGGTGTGCCAGCCGTAGGCGGCAAAGCGTGCCGGCACGTCTTCGCTCCAGGCCAGCGACGTATGCCCGTCAATGGTGATGCCGTTGTCGTCGTACAGAAAGATCAGCTTCCCCAGCCCCAAATGTCCTGCCAGCGCGCCCACTTCGTGCGAGATGCCTTCCATCAAATCGCCATCGCCGCAAAAGACGTAGGTGTAATGGTCAATAATCTCAAAGCCCGGACGATTAAACTGCGCCGCCAGCCACTTCTCGGCAATCGCCATCCCCACCGCGTTGCTGATGCCCTGACCCAGCGGTCCGGTGGTCGTTTCCACGCCAGGCGTATGCCCGTATTCCGGATGCCCCGGCGTCAAGCTGCCCCATTGGCGCAGATGCTTAATCTCATCCAGCGTCATGGCGGCGTAGCCGGTCAGGTGCAGCAGACTGTACAGCAGCATGGAGCCATGCCCATTGGAAAGCACGAAACGATCCCGATTGGGCCAGGTGGGATCAGCCGGGTTGTGCTGCAAGAAACGCCGCCACAGCACCACCGCCACGTCCGCCATGCCCATGGGCATCCCCGGATGCCCGTTGCCTGCCTTTTGCACCGCATCCATCGCCAGCGCGCGCAACGTATTCGCCGCCAGATGGTGTATTGCCTCTGTCATAATATTCTCCAGGTTCAGTAGAGCCAAAATCTGCCACGAATGCCACGAATTTTATGAATTAGCTGTTTTTTTCGTGTAATTCGTGAAACCTGTCCTGAGCATCGTCGAAGGATTCGTGGCGAAAATCTGGATCTACTTACAGCGCCTTATTAACCATTCACAAATTCACGAATTCACCAATTAACCGTTCTTATTTCGGCGCCATCCGCAGCGCCCCATCCAACCTGATCACTTCCCCGTTCAGCATGGGGTTCTCGATGATGTGCTGCGCCAGGGCGGCGTATTCGTCGGGGTTGCCCAAACGGGAGGGGAAGGGAACCTGTTGGCCCAGCGACAGGCGGGCGGGTTCGGGCAGGCCCGCCAGCATGGCGGTGTCGAAAATGCCTGGGGCAATCGTCATCACCCGAATACCCAGGCGGGCAAATTCCCGCGCCAGGGGCAGAGTCAAAGCCACAATGCCCCCTTTTGAAGCCGCGTAAGCCGCCTGCCCAATCTGCCCATCAAAAGCCGCCACCGAAGCGGTATTGATAAAGACGCCGCGCTCGCCCGTTTCCTCCGGCTCCTGCTGGCTGATCACTTCCGCCGCCAGGCGGATGACGTTGAACGTGCCGCTGAGGTTGACGGCTAATACTTTGTTGAAATCTTCCAGTTTATGGGTGCCCCGTTTGCTGCTGAGGACGGTAGTGGCGATGGCAATGCCGGCACAGTTGATCGCCCCATGCAGCCCGCCAAAAGCCTCTTGTGCCAGGCCAATAGCCGCTTTTACGCTGGCCTCATCGGTGACGTTCGTAACGGCAAAACGCGCCGCCTGGCCCAACTCCGCCGCCAGCGCTGCCCCCGCTTCTTCATTGAGATCGGCAATGACGACCCGTCCCCCTAGCTTCACCAGCCGCCGCGCGCACGCCGCCCCCAATCCCGAACTCCCACCCGTTACCAGAAAAATATGATTTGCGATTTGCATTTTATCCCCTTTGCCCACATGCAGGTCGGGCATCCCTGCCCGACTTCTATTGCCAACGAATTGCGCCTAATATTACAACGAGATAGGGGCTTGCTGCCAGTTAAACAGAAAAAGTGCCGCCTTAGAAAATTGGGGCAAGTGGTGAGTGGTCGGTGGTGAGAAAATTCGTGCCATTCGTGGCAAAAACCCGGTAATATAGCTTTCAGTAGGAGAAAATTCTATTGAAGGTTCTCGATCTCAACCGCATCTAAATAATAACATGACCAAAACCACAGCCGCCGACTCCGATCTGATACGGCAGGCTATCCTGGCTGGCGATCCCGATTTGATCGAGCTGCTGGTCAGCCGCTACTATGAGGCTATCTACCGCCTGGCGCTTTCCATTCTGGAAGATGCGGCGGAAGCGGAAGATGCCGCCCAGGAAGTTTTTCTGGCGGCGGCGCGTAAGCTCGACAGTTATCGGGGCGATGCTGCGCCGAAAACGTGGCTTTTTGCTATCGGCGTCAACGTTTGCCGGATGCAGCTACGTCGCCGCGCCCGGCAGCAGCGGATAAGTCGCGCCTGGGCGGCGCTGCGCGGCTTTACCACCCCGCCCGCCCCCCTACCTGAAGAAACAGCCGTTCAGACCGAGGAAAGCGGCTGGCTGGTGCAGGCGGTGCGGGAGTTGGACGAAAAACATCGCCTGCCGCTTCTGTTGCGCTACGGGCACGATATGACCGCGTTGGAGATTGCCGGCATCCTGGGAATTCCTGAAGGCACCGTTTACTCCCGGCTGCACTATGCCCACCGCCGGCTGCGAGAACGGTTGGCCATCCGCCGACCAGTGGACAGGGGAGCAGGTAACGAAGATGAATGAGCGCGCGCGCAGAAAAATACAAGAGACACTGCTGAAACAGGCCGACGCCCGGTTAACTGCCGATCAAGAAGCATCCCTGGCGCAACTGCTTGCCGGGGATGAGGAGGCCCGCGCCTATGCGCACAGCTTTAGGACGTGGGAAAGGACGTTACAGATGGAAGTAAAAACCTGGCTCGACAGCTACCCTGCCGCGCAGCGTCGTACGTCTGGCATCCCTGAGAAACCTGACTGGGGACTTTTCTTTGCCCGGCGGATGGCCTGGATTGTGGCGGCGGCGCTTTTCCTTATCGTGGGTATCTGGCTCTGGTCAACGACGCAGCGTCCGCTTTCCCCAGAAGAACCGAGCGCCATTGATCTATCCACGGAACCGTCCGCGGAACTGTCCGCGGAACTGTCCGCGTCCACACCAACTGCGGCGGTCGCGATGCCCACCACAACGCCAGCTTCCACTCTTGCCGCGCCGCCGGGCGCAGCAGCCACACGCACCCCTGCAGCCGGCCCCCCCCCACCGCAGGTGGGGCTGCCACCGCAGGTGGGGCTGCCGACGCAGTCGGGACTACCGCTGGCTGAGCCTGTCGAAGCCCCTGCCCCAACCGCTACCGCTGCCACGCAACCTCTGGCGGCGCCCACCCCCATCAGCCGCGACCAGCGCGCCGCGCGCCCGCTGCTTTATGCGCGGCAAGGGGCGCTGTGGCGCGCCGCACTGGATGGCGACAACGAGGCGCGTCTGACGGCGGACAATGTTTTCAAATGGCTGTTGGACACGCGCTTTCTGGCAGTTTTGCTGGCGCAGCGCCCAGAACTGTACCAGCCCATCCCTTCGCCAGACGGACGTTACCTGGTGTGGGGGGAGACGCAAAGCGGTTCGCTGCGCCTGCTCGACCTGACCACGGGCGAACTGCGCTGGCTACCCACGCCGGGCAGCCCCCCTGCCGTCTGGTCGGCGGATGGCCGTTTGCTGGCTTACTCAGACCACACCTTTCGCCGCGCCACCGGAGATGATCTCTATCTCTACGACATGACCAGCGGCGAAGTGGTGCAGGCGCTCTCGCTGCCGCAGGACGAGCACAGTTTCGGCTTGATGAATCTGGTCTGGTCGCCGGACAACAGCGAGATTGCCTTTACCTGCTGCTTCCAGGCCCACCCACGACTGGGGTTGGTGGGAAAAATTGCGCGCCTGCATCTGGAAACGGGCGCATTTGAAACGACAACAGGGCAGATTGAAACCAGCATTGGCAATCCGCCGCCCCCCATCTGTTGGACGGCTGAGAATGTCGCCGGGGCGCGTCAGGTTGTTTCCCGTCTTCTGGCAGAGGACATACTCCACTGTTCCTCCACTTCACCCAACTTTCCAGCCGTCTCTGCTGATGGCCTGGTACGCGTAAGCTCCTATTTGCAGCCTGTTGATGGCGTACTCGAACACTGGTTGCGGGTGGAAAGTAGCGAGGGTACGCTGTTGTGGGAAAAGCAAATGCCCGCCGATAGGGTTGTCAGGGACGTCAATCGCGTCTATTGGTCGCCAGACGGCAGTATGCTTTTCCTGGATGATTCACTGACGATCTCCCCTATTTGGCGCATTCCCGCCGACGGCAGCGGCGACTGGGAAATGGTCGTTGCGGATGGTTACCTGTTGGGTATTTTGCCGGAATACTAATGTCCGATAGATTGGTTCAATCTGGAAGATTGAACCAATCTAACCACTTAGTAAAAATTACTTCCCGTTTTGGCTCGTAGTAACCGCTTCAGCAGTCTGAACGGCTAAAGCCGTTACTACGAACTTATTTTTGGATGGTCACTTAGTGGAGGTTATCCAAATAGGCCTGCACTGCTTCAGCCGTATCCAGTTGCAGGGCAGCGGCGGCCATCTGGCGCGCCTGCGCCAGGGTGATGCGGCGGATGGCGGCTTTGACCGCGGGGATAGCGGGCGCGCTCATGCTCAGTTCATCCAGCCCCAGCCCCACCAGCAGCGGCGCCGCCTGCGCATTGCCGGCAAGTTCGCCGCACATCCCCACCCAAATGCCGGCATCATGCCCCGCCCGCACCGTCTGATCAATCAAGCGCAGTACCGCCGGCTGTAAAGCCTGCGCCAGGTGCGCCACCCGCGCATTCCCGCGATCCGCCGCCATCGTGTACTGCGTCAAATCATTTGTGCCAATGCTGAAGAAATCCACTTCCCGCGCCAGTTGATCGGCGGCTGCCGCGGCTGCCGGCACTTCAATCATCACCCCCACCTCCATATCTTCCGCAAATGGCTCGCCCGCTGCCCGCAGTTCCGCCTGCGCTTCCGCCAACAGCGCTTTCGCCGCCCGCACCTCCGTCACCGACCCAATCATGGGGAACATCAGCTTCAGCCGTCGTCCGGCGCTGGCGCGCAAAACAGCCCGCAGTTGCGGCTTAAACACCTGCGGCCGATCCAGGCAAAAGCGAATGCCGCGCCAGCCCAGGAACGGATTCTCTTCCGCGCCCAGGTCCAGGTAAGGCAGCGGCTTATCCCCGCCCACGTCCAGCGTGCGCACAATCACCGGGCAGTCGCCCATAGCCTGCGCCACCGCCTGATAGACGGCAAACTGCTCCGCTTCATCTGGCGCCGTCTCCCGATCCAGAAACAGAAACTCCGTGCGGAACAGCCCCACGCCCTCCGCCCCATATTCGCGGGCCACGGCCACATCGTGCGGCCCCCCGATATTGGCGGCAATTTCAATCCGCCGCCCATCTTGGGTGATCGCCGCCGCCTGCGCGGCGGCGCGCGCCTGCTGCTGCCCGGCCAGCCACGCCTGCCGCTGCTGCGCCAGGCTGGCGGCTGTGGCTGCGTCTGGCTGGGGCCAGACGCGCCCGGCGCTGCCATCCAGCCCCACAATTTGCCCGTCCGCCAGCGTTTGCAGTTGCGGCCCCAGGCCCACGACAGCCGGAATACCCAGCGCCCGCGCCAGGATAGCGCTGTGCGAGGTGGCCCCGCCCAGTTCCGTGCAAATGCCCAACACCTGCCTGGGGTCCAGTTGCGCCGTGTCCGAGGGCGTCAGGTCGCGCGCTGCCACGATTGCCGCGTGGGGCAAAACCAGGGGCCTCATTTTCAACCCCATCAACTGCCGCAGCGTCCGCTGCCCGGCGTCCAGCACGTCCACCGCCCGCGCCTGCATGTAGGCGTCCTCCAGGTGGCGGTAGCTGTCCGCCAGCGCCGCTATCGCCTGTTCCCAGGCGGCTTCGGCGTTAATCTGCTGCTGTTCCAGCCGTTGGCGGGCGTCCTCTTGCAGCGTTGGATCCAGCAAAAACAGGCGATGCGCGCTGAAAATGGCTGCTTCCGCGCTGCCCACCTGCGCCGCCGCCGTTGTTTCCAGTTCGCTCAACTCCGCTGCCGCCGCTGCGATAGCCGTTTGCAGCCGCTGCCATTCGCCGGCTGTGTCGCTGACGGAGCGCGTGACCACCGGCGGTAGAGTGGGGCGGTATTGAAAAATAGGCCCAATGGCCATGCCTGGCGCGGCGGGGATGCCGGCCCAGCCTGTGCCCGCAGCGGGCGCTGCGGCGGCATCTACCGCCGTAACCACAGGCGCGCCAGGTTCCGGCGCGACCGCCTCCCCCTCGCCAAAATTGGCCGCCACCAGCGCTTGCAGCGCCGCCAACGCCGCCGCCGCATCCTCCCCCTGCGCCGTCACCACAATCGCATCCCCCTGGCGCACGCCCAGCGTGGCCACCTGGTTAATGCTCTTGGCGTTAGCCTGCCGCTCCCCTTTGCGCACCGTCAGCGTCGCGGCAAAGCGGTTGGCTGCCGTCACAAACTGCGCCGCCGGGCGGGCGTGCAGACCCAGAGCATTGCGAATGACAAACGTCTGTGTCCGGCGGGCCAGCCGTTCGCCTGGTTCTGTCGCGGCAGCCGTTGGCGCTGCTGCCGCGTCTGGGGCAGTCTCATACCCTAGCTGCTGCATCTTGGCTGCCAGCGCTCCCCTGGCTTCGGCCATCACCTGCGCCGCGCTGCCGCCCACAGACGCCTGTACCGCCGCGGCAACCGCCCCTTCCACCAGCGGCGCTTCACAGAGATGCACGTGATCGCGCCACTCTGGTGGAATAAATTCCAGCGCCATATCGGCGCTGAGTAGGGCGCTGCCCAGGTCCATCAGTACGACCACCCCCACCGCGTCATACACCGACTGAATGGCTTCGACCACCTTCAGTGGGTCGGTGCCAATCGGGTTTTCGGGGTCATCAATGCCGCCTGCTGCCGCTGTGCGCACGCGGCCCTGCGTCATCTGCTCAATCAGTTCCTGCACGCCCGCCGCCAGGCGGGCGCTGTGAGAGACGATTACAATGCCGACCATCTGTTCCTTGTTGAGATGTTGAGATTAAGACTGGAGCAGTCTTGGAGACTGCTCCAGTCTGGGAAGCGCTCCGCCAAATTCGTCACACTGCGGACAGCCGGTAACGGCGGCGGCGCTTGTGAATAAGGGCCAGGTCAGCCCATGTCAGAGCCTCCGCCGGGCCGGGAATAAAGCCAATGCTGCCACAACCAGCCGTAAGGAACCAGAGCAAAAGGCTGGCGCGGCTGCGTAAATCCATTCGCTCCACGCCCATGCCCCAGCGGGCGTTGGTGATCAGGTAGGGGCAGTCAATGGCTTTCAATTTGTCTGCAATCGTAAGTGCCAGGCACGGGGCGCCAAGAATCTATTCGACCAGGGCCGTTCGCCCCGTGCCTGGCACTGTCGCATCAACAACACGCCCACCGTCATTCCTGCCGGGAACGGACAGGTGCGCGCATCACCCTCAATAATTTGCAAATTCTCCACCGGGTCATGGGCCGCCCGCGCACGCGGGCGCGCCTGCGCACGCGGGCGCGCCTGTGTCCCCGCGCGGGGGCGCGTCCGCCAGCCGTCGCGCCAGACGCAAATCGCCCGCCCCAATTTCCAGCGCCACGTCGTCTGGTTCTATCCATGCCAGCGCCTGCTGGTACGTGGCTTCATCGTAGGGAGCCCACCGGCTCTCCCAGTTCCACCCGGCTGCCTCGCTCATACAACTGCGCCCGCGCTACAACTGCACCTGCCACCGCGCTGCTGCGCCAGGGGCGCGCCCGCAGCCCTTATAACTGCTGGATAGCCGCCGCCAGCCACACCCCATAAATCAGGGCCGCCGCGCCCACCAGCGCCAATATCCAGTCCGCCGCCCGCGCCGCCGCCGGGCTCAAATTCAGATCACGCACAATAGCCCGCAGCCCCAACATGGCGTGCGCCGTCACCACCACCAGGAACACCACTTCCAGGAAGAAGATGACGGGATTAGAAACGTAATCCAGCACTTGCTGAAAATCCCGCAAACCGCCCTCTACCACAAAATGGTGGGCTACCATGTGCAGCCCCAGCAGCGCCACCAGCAGCAGCCCGGAAACTGCCTGTATCAGCCACAACCCTCCCGCGCGGCTGCGCTCCTGTCGTTCTCTCGCGGCCTGACCCGTGATAGTGTTTTGCATAATTATTCCTCCACGTTAGAAGGTGCGTCGCACTTGATTCAGGATGCTGGTTCATATGGGTTATACGAGCGTATGCAATACGGGCGTATGCAATACGCCCCTACGCCTGTTAACCATTCACGAATTCACTAATTCACAAATTAACCATTTCCTAGATGGTAAACACCTTCCAGGCGCTATACGCCAGAAGCACAAAGCCAATCGCCATCAAAACCCAAAACAAGGCGCGATGCTGCCGCGCCCCCACGCCCATGCCCACCAGCGCCACGCGAATGCCGTTAAGCCCGTGAAACAGGATGCCAAAAATGAGAACGACATCCAGCAGCAGAAAAAACGGGCTGCGCGCCAGTTGCAAGAACCGATCCCACCCCGCCTCGCCTTGCAGCAGCGTACTCAACACCGCCAGATGCAAGAACAGATAAGCCGCCAGCCCCAGCCCCGTCAGCCGGTTAATAGCAAACGCCCAGGAACCCATATGGCGGCGGCGCACGTCGAACCAGGCCCGTAAGGGACGCCGCGGGCGAACATCATTTCGTGTAGCTGACGCATTCTGCATGACGGTTTCCTTTCTTTACTCTGTAACTGTCGCGTTCTTCGCGCTCTTAGCGCCCGCGTTGTTCGCGCCCTTCGCGGTAAGACATCTTTTTTTCACCGCCAAGACGCAAAGGACGCAAAGGTTTGACTTTATTTCTTCCTTCGCGCTAAGAGCGCCCTTCGCGGTAAGTTCTCTTCGCGTCTTTGCGGCGTTTTATCTTTCCAGCCTGAGCAGGCGACGGAACTTGCGCCCGGTCAGTTTGCGCCGCAGCGCCATGATCGAACCGCCGGGGTCAACGTCAGAGGGGCAGACTTCGGTGCATTCGTAAGCCACGTGGCAGCGCCAGCAGCCGTTTTCATTGTCCACCCATTCCAGCGCCGCCTCGGCGGCGCGCCCCGCATCCTGCCCGCGCGGTTCCGCCACCACACGCCAGGCGGCAGCCAGGGCCGCTGGCCCCAGGTAATCGGACGTGCTGCCCATCACCGGGCAGGCGGACACGCACAGCCCGCATTCCAGGCAGTTTTCATAGCGCGTGTATTGGGCAATACCCTCCGGCAAATCGGCGTCTGGTTCAAACTCGCTCTGGCGGATGTAGGGCATGTGCGCATCCACATACCGCTCATAAAACCCGCCCATATCCACCACCAGGTCCGCCACCAACGGGATGTTGTTGATCGGTTCCACCAGCACCGTTTCCGCGCCCAATTCCTGCACGTTGGTGACGCAAGACAACACTTCCTGCCCGTTTACCCGCATCCCGCAGGTGCCGCAGGAGGCGTGATGGCAGGAGTGGCGCAAAATCAGCGTGCGATCTTGCGTGCGCCGGATTTCTTGCAGCGCCTCCAGCACGGTCGTGCGCGGCCCCGCTTTCACCTTGAAGGTCTGGTAACTGGGCGCCGCCTGTCCTTGTTTATAACGAAATACCCGAAACGTCCTTTCCACTTCCGCCATGCGGTTACCTGTGAGATTGGAGACTGGCGCAGTCTTTAAGACTGCGCCAGTCTAGCCATAATAGGCTGCGTGGGGCAGCAGCACTACCTCGCGTGTACGGCAGGGGGCGTTCACCCCCAATTTCTGGCAAACCACGTTCGCCGCCGCTTCCGCCATGCCCCGCAGCGTTGTCGCCTTGCCGCCTGTAATCGTCACAAACCCTTCCACGCCTTCATCCGCATGATCAAAGCATTTGAAGGTGCGGCTCAATTCCCGCCCGGTGTCCGCGCCGCGCGGCCCAATGAGCGGGCGCGCCGCCGACCAGACGCCGCGGAAGGGGGCCGTTTTCACCTGGGGAATCAGTTCCGACCCTTTTTCCAGCATCAACTGCACGTGTTCTTCGGGCACGCCCAGGTCGTCGGGATCGTCTACCACCCAGGAACTCGTTCCCACCACCGACAGCCCGCGCTGCGGCACAATGATGTCCCCATCGCCGGAGCGGTGCAGCCGGTTGACGACCATGTTGCACAGCCGCCCGCGCACCGCCAGCATCACGCCGGGCGACGGCCGGATGGGCACGTCCACATCCACCATGTGCGAGATTTTGCCGCTCCACGGCCCGCCCGCGTTGATCACGATGTCCGCCTTGATTTCATACACTTTGTCGTTGGTCAGGTCGTGGACGCGCACGCCAGAAACGGCGCTGCCATATTTGATGAAATCCACCACTTCGGTGAACGGCTTGATCACCGCGCCGTTGTGTTTGGCGGTGGCGAAGAAGCGCAGTGGCATGCGCATGGCGTCCATGGTGGCGTCCGGCACCTGTACCGCCATTTGCAGCGCCGGGTTCAGGTTCGGTTCCAGCCGCAGCGTTTGTTCGCGGCTGAGGCGTCGCACGGGGATGCCACACTCCTGGCAGCCTTCCACGAATTCGTGACTGTAAGCCACGTCTTCGTCGTCAATGGCTACAAAGAGACCATCGTTTTCTTCAAAGGTGCCTGGCGCGATGCGGCGCAAGATCAAGTTTTCTTCGATGCACTCAATGGCCGATTCCTGGTCTTTGACGGCGTAGCGGGCGCCGCTGTGCAGCAGGCCATGATGCCGCCCGGTGGTGCCGGAGGTCAACTCGCCGCGCTCCACCAGGGTCACTTGCAAGCCGCGCAGGGTCAGGTCGTGGGCGACGGCGGCGCCGGTGCCGCCGCCGCCAATGACTAATGCGTGAAACCTGTCCATTTTTACTCCCGCCTGGAAACTGGGTTTCTATCAGAAACCCAGTTTCTGACCTATCAGCGAACGTATGCTATACGCCCCTACGAGTTGTTACACCCAGTCGAAGGTGCGGGTGACGGCTTTCTTCCAATGGCCGTACAGTTCGCTGCTGGCGTGGCTGTTGGCATCGGGCTGCCAGGTCTTATCCATGCCCCAGTTATCCCGCATTTCGTCGGTGTTTTTCCAGAAGCCCACCGCCAGACCGGCGGCATAAGCCGCGCCCAGGGCGGTGGTTTCCGCCACCTTAGGCCGGATAACGGGTACGCCCAGCACGTCCGCCTGGAACTGCATCAGCAGGTTGTTGTGTACCATGCCGCCGTCCACTTTGAGCGCGGTCAGAGCCACGCCAGAGTCCTGGTTCATGGCGTCCAACACTTCGCGCGTCTGGTAAGCGGTGGCTTCCAGGGTGGCGCGGGCAAAGTGGCCGCGATTGACGTAGCGGGTCATGCCTACGATGGCCCCGCGCGCGTCGGAGCGCCAGTACGGGGCAAAGAGACCAGAGAATGCCGGCACAAAATAAATCCCGCCATTATCCTCCACCGTTTGCGCCAGCGTTTCCACGTCGCGCGAGGAGTCAATCAACTTCAGGTTATCCCGCAGCCACTGCACCAGCGCGCCCGTGATGGCGATAGACCCTTCCAGGGCGTAGACTGCCGGCTCATCGCCGAACTTGTAGCACAAGGTGGTCAGCAGCCCGCTGTTAGACGGCACCACTTCCGTGCCCGTGTTCATCAGCATGAAACAGCCCGTGCCATAGGTGTTCTTGGCTTCGCCGGGGCTGAAGCACGCCTGCCCCACCGTCGCCGCCTGCTGGTCGCCCAGGTCGCCGCTGACCGGAATGCGCCCGCCAAATGCCCCGTTTTCCGTGGTGTAGCCGTACACTTCGGAGGAGGAGCGCACTGCCGGCAGCATATTCACCGGCACGCCCATGGTGGCGGCAATCTCCGCGTCCCAATCCAACGTGTACAGATTCATCAACATAGTGCGGCTGGCGTTGCTCACGTCCGTCACGTGCGCGCCGCCGTTCACGCCGCCCGTCAGGTTCCAGATGACCCAGGTGTCAATGTTGCCAAAAATTGCCTCGCCGCGTGCGGCGGCTTCACGCACGCCATCCACGTTGTCCAATATCCAGCGAATCTTGGGCCCCGAGAAGTAGGTCGCCAGCGGCAGACCGACGTGCGAACGGAAACGATCCTGACCGCCGTCAGCCGCCAGGGCGTTGCAAATCTTGTCCGTGCGCGTATCTTGCCAGACGATGGCGTTGTAATACGGCTTGCCCGTCTTTTTGTTCCAGACGACGGTCGTTTCGCGCTGGTTGGTCACGCCTACGGCGGCAATGTCCGCCGCCGTGGACCCAGCCTTGCGCAGCGCCTCCTTGATAACGTCCTGGGTGCGCGCCCAGATTTCCATGGGGTCATGCTCTACCCAACCGGGTTTGGGGTAGATTTGCTCATGTTCCATCTGGTGCACGCCCACCGGTTCGCCGGCATGGTTGAAAATCATGCAACGGGTACTGGTCGTACCTTGATCAATTGCTGCTACATATTTAGCCATTATGGTTAACTCCTTTGAAGAAGTGTGAGTGATGAGTGGTGAGTGGTGAGTGGTGAGTGATCAGAAAATTCGTGCCATTCGTGTAATTCGTGGCAAAATCTTCACCCATTTTGCCGGAGGCCCTGCTCCCAAACCGCCCCCAAAACAAATCTGCGAAATCCTGATTGTTTGGGTCATCTCGACCCTGGCATCAGGAAAAGGAGTTTATTTCACGTCAGGCGGGTTGCAGGGTGTCTAATAAACTCTTTAACATCAGGTAGGATGACGTGGCGCCAGGGTCTTGATGCCCGATGCTGCGTTCACCCAGATAGCTGGCGCGTCCTTTGCGCGCTTGCAGCGGGATGGTGTTCTTCATGCCCGTTTCCGCCGCCGCCACTGCCTGGGACAGCGCCGGCAGGGTTTCCATGCCGGCATCCAACGCCGACCGCAAAGCCTCCAGCGCCGGCGCCCAGGCGTCATACATCGTTTTATCTGCCAACACGGGCCGCCCGCGCTGCACAATGCCGTCCACGCCCGCTTTCAACAGTTCATACAGGTCTTCGCGGTTGAGCGTTTCTTTGGCGCCCACCGCCATGCCGCTGCGCATGAAAAACGTGCCATACAGCGGCCCGCTGGCCCCGCCCACACTGGAAATAAGCGTCATGCCCGTGGTTTTCAGGATGTTGCCAATATCCTTATCCGCCACGCCCGGCAGTTTTTCCATCACCTTATTGAAGCCGCGCGTCATGTTAATGCCATGATCCGCGTCGCCAATGGCTGAATCTAGCTGCGTCAAATACTCTTTGTTCTCAGACAAAACAGCAGCCAGATTCTCTAGCCACTGCACAATTTGGTCTCTGGTTACCGACATCTCGTTTGCCTTGCAAAACTACCCCAAACGGGCGCGCTGGTTGAAAATCAGGACTTTGCAGGTTACGCAGACAACGTCTGCGTAACGTCTGCGTAACCTGCATCATCTTTGGCCCATATTCCTGTGGAAATGTAACTGCCGGCTGAGCTTGCCGAAGCCCTTGCCAAAGCCCTTGCTGCCTTCGACAGGCCATCGCCGCCTTCAGCGGCGCGGCAGCAGGTTAGATACCCCAGCGCAGACCGGGGGTGTTGACGGGAGCGTCCCAGAGCTTGAGGATTTCCGCATCCGCCTTGAGCAGCGTGATGGAGCACCCTTGCATTTCCAGGGACGTGATATAGGGCCCAATCAGGTTGCGCACGATGGTCACGCCTTTGTCCGCGCACACCTGGGCCAGCTTGCGATAAATGGCGTACAGTTCCGACACAGGCGTGCCGCCCATGCTGTTGACAAAGGCAATCACCTGATCGCCAGCCTGGAAAGGCTCGTCCACCAGGAATTTATCTACCCAACTGCCGGCATCATTATCCCATTCACGCACCGTGCGGCTGTAAGCCGGGTCATCCAGAATCTCCAGCGCCATCATTTCGGCGATTTCGTCCGCCGTACTCATGGGCATCCGTTTCTGCCCTGGTTCGCCGTGAATGCCAATCCCGATTTCCATTTCGGCGTCGCCCAGTTCAAAGGTGGGCTTACCCGCTGCCGGCACGGTGCAAGACGTCAGCGCCATGCCCATGCTGCGACCATACTGGTTGACGCGGCGGCACAAATCCGCGCACGCATCCAGCGAATAGCCCGCTTCCGCCGCCGCGCCCACGATTTTCTCCACCAGCACGGTGGTGCCCACGCCGCGCCGCCCGGCGGTATACAGACTGTCTTTCACGGCTACGTCATCGTCAATCAGGATGTTTTGCACGCGAATGCCGTCCGCAAACGCCAGTTCGGCGGCGGTCTCAAAGTTGAGCACGTCGCCCGTGTAGTTTTTGACAATGAACAGGACGCCCGCGCCGCTGTCTACCGCCTTGGCGGCTTCGTACATCTGGTCGGGGGTAGGGGAGGTGAACACTTCGCCGGGGCAGGCGGCGTGCAGCATCCCCATGCCCACAAACCCGCCGTGCATCGGTTCGTGCCCGCTGCCGCCGCCGGAGATGATGGCTACTTTGCCGGCAACGGGCGCATCCGCCCGATACACATAATTGGGATCGAAATGGACTTTCAACAAATCAGAGTGCGCCGAGGCCATGCCCTCCAACTGCTCTCTGACGACATCGTCAACCGCGTTGATTAATTTTTTCATGAATTATTTGCCTCCAGACTGGCTGGCTTTACATGGCGCCGATCAACAGACCCGCCAGGACGCCGCCCACCAGGGGAGCCACCACCGGAATCCAGCTATAACCCCAATCGGAATCGCCTTTGCCGGCAATCGGCAGCAAGAAGTGCGCAATGCGTGGCCCCAGGTCGCGCGCCGGGTTAATGGCGTAGCCCGTGGGCCCGCCCAACGAGAGGCCGATGCCCCAGACCAGCGCGCCCACCAGGAACGGCCCTAAACCAGAAGCAGGAATGCCCGCCGTCATGCCCGTTGACGAGAAAATAGAAGCCACGCCCAACACCAACACCATCGTGCCAATGATTTCCGTAATATTGTTGCTCACGACGTTGCGGATGGCTGGGGCGGTGCAGAAGACGCCCAACTTGGCGCCCGTGTCTTTGGTTTCGCCCCAGTGCGGCAGATACGCCAGCCAGACAATCACGCCGCCCAGGAACGCGCCAATCAGTTGCGCCAGGATGTAGGCGGGCACGTCTGCCCAGGGGAAAGCCCCCGACACGGCAAAAGCGATGGTCACTGCCGGATTGATGTGCGCGGCCATGCTGCCAAATGCGCCGGAGACGAAAACGCCCACCATCACGGCAAAAGCCCACCCGGTGGTGATGACAATCCAGCCCGCGTTTTGCGCTTTCGATTTATTGAGCAAAACGGCGGCTACCACGCCGTCACCGAGAATGATCAAGAACATTGTGCCAAACAGTTCACCTAAGAACGGACTAGCCATTTTTCCCTCTCTTTGAATTGTGAGTTGAGTTTTTGGTCTGTCATAACGACTGCTTTCCTGTTGTCGCAGAAAAGCGGGCATAACCGATGAAGTCGCCCTGACTCAAGAAACTACCCTGGCAGGCGTTTCCTGGGGCTGGTGCGTGCCGACGTAGTTTGTCGGGCCGTCGTTGGGCGGAAACGGGATAGGGGAACAGGTTGTGTTTTGCGTGATATAAACCCTCCTTTCATTGCCAGGAAACAGCGTTGGTCGTCGGCGCCAAACGGATAACGGGCACGCCCAAAACGCCCGCCGCCTGCCTGACAGAGTACAGCGCGGTGACTTTCTATATGTAACCCGCAACCCTCTGTCAAGGTACGTTATTTTGTGCAAGTTGTACCGGATTGGCACAGGAACATTGGTCAAATTTTACAATGACACAACACCATCATATGCAATCAGAACGCAAAATCAACCAAAATACAACAAACGTTTCAATGTGAAACCTCCCGCCAACCCCCTCGTTCCCTTTTGAAACACCCCTCGCCCTGCACTTAACGGTAGCGGGGGCTGACACCCATTAACCATTCACAAGCGGTGTCTTCACCGCCATTCACCAATTCACCAATTAACCATTCCTCCCCCTTCCCCCTTCCCCCTCACCGCTTAAACTGCTCCACCGAAATATTCAACCGCTTCAACTTCCGCCACAGCGTCGTCCGCCCCATCTGCAGCTGCTCTGCCATCTCCGTCACCCGCCCCTCGCACGCCCAACCCGCCCGCATAATCGCTTCCCGCTCCGCCTCCGCCGCCGTCATCACCGGCTGCGGCTGCGGGCTCCACCCCATAAGCGCCCGCCCGCTGCGCACCACTTCCGGCAGATCAGCCACGTGAACGATCCCATCGCCGCTCTGGTTCATCGCTCGTTCCAGCGCGTTCTCCAACTCGCGCACATTCCCTGGCCAGGGATAACGGCGCAGCGTGGCCATGGCCTCATCGTCAATCCAGGCTGCCTGCCCATACTGGCTGGCGGCCCATTGCGCCGTCGTGATCCGGCTCATAAATCGCTCCACCAGCAGCGGAATGTCCTCCACGCGGTTGCGCAGCGGTGGCACGGTGATGGAAAAAATGCCAAAGCGGTAGTAAAGGTGGGAGAGGAAGTTGCCGTCGGCCACCGCCTGCTCCAGGTTGGCGGAGGTGGCGGCAATGATGCGCACGTTCACCGGGATGGGGTGGCTGCTGCCCAGGCGCATCACGTGCCCCGTTTCGATCACGTGCACCAGCGCCGCCTGCATCTCCAGCGACAACCCTTCAATCTGGTCTAGCAGCAGCGTGCCCTGATTTGCCAGCTCAAACTTGCTAGGACGCCCATGCCCCGCGTCTTTTTCGTAACCCAAAAACTCCTGCGGCATCAGTTCGTGCGGAATGGCGCGGCAGTTGATGGACAGGAACGGCTTATCCGCGCGGTCGCCGTCGTTGTGGATGGCGCGCGCCAGATAATTCTTGCCCACGCCGCCTTCGCCGCGCAGCAAGACGGGGGCCGTGCCCCGCGCCGCCGTGCGCGCCTGGCGGATGACGCGCCGCATGGCGCTGGAAAGGTCGGAGATGTCTTCCAGTTTCAACGTGGCCTGCGCTCCCACCTGCTGCTGCACCAGGCGGCGCACGTGCTCAATGGGGCGCAGCATGGCAATGTGCCCGATAGGCTGCGGCCCCCCCGCCAGGATGGCGCGCAAACTGACCAGGCAGGAAACCGCCGCCCCGTTGACGAAGAAGTTCATTTCCACGTCTTGCAGCTCGCGACTTTCGGCTATGGCCTGGCGCAGCGCCGCCGGCAATTTCATCACTTCCGCCAGCGGCTGCCCCAACGCCGCCGTGGGGTTCAGATGCAGCAGCCGCCCTGCCTGCGTGTTAATGTGGTTGATCTGCCCGGCTTCATTCCAGGCGATGACCCCCTCGTCAATCGCTTCTAGCACCGTATTCACTTCCGTCAGGCGGCGGTTGGCTTCCTCCAGGAAAAGCTCCGTTTGCATCTGCCCCGAAATCGCCCGCGCCGCCCCCATCACCAGCGACAGCGTGTGCGACGTGGCTGCCGCCGCCGGGTTGACCACGGCAATGATGCCAATGATGCGCCCATTCACGTGATGGATGGGCGCGGCGCTGGTGGTCAAATGGTGAAAGGTGGGGAAGTAATGCTCCGCCCCCACCACCTGTACGGGCATGGCTTCCAGCAGGCAGATGCCCAACGCCGTGCTGCCCAACTGCCCTTCCGCCCAATAGCTGCCGGGCCCCGCTTCCAGTTGCGCCAGGGCCGCCACGGCTGCCGCATCCCCGGTGACCGTCAGGGCGCAGGCGGTGCCGTCCGCCAGCAAAATGGCGCACGCCGACCCTTCCATGAACTGGTAAATGTCTTCAATAAAAGGGGTCGCCAGGGCGATCAAATCCGCCTGCGCCCTCAGCACGGAGCGGAACGCCGGCTCTTTCAACGTCTTCGGGCGCGGCGTAGGCCCGGCGCGCAGGGCGCAGCGCCGCCACGACTGCAGCACTGCCGCGTCCGCCGCCGCCGCCAGTTCCGGCGGCAGTTGCCCGCTCTCCCGAAAAACGCGCCATATCTGCTGCAACTGTTCCTGGTTAACCGGATAAGAAGTTGGCTGCATTCTTAGATCGTATGCCGCCCCCCCATTTTGTCAAGCCCCCCCGCCCTACACCCCGCGCCATTCCAGGTTTGCCTGTGTCATTCCGAGGGCCTCCGAGGAATCCCAACGGCCCTGGCGGGGAAAGCAGGGGGCGGGTTTCCAACCCGCCCAACGCCCCGCGCCATTCCGTAGGGGCGTATTGCATACGCCTTGCTTGCTGTAAGGACAGTTTGCCAAATTATCCCACAGGGGCGGGTTGCCAACCCGCCCTACGCATTGTGTCTGGCCAGTCTTTAACGCCCCGCCAGTTTTTGCTGCACGCGCTCCAGCACGCCGCGCCAGCGCTTTGCTTCGTAAAATTGAATGCGTTCGGCGATTTCCACCGCCTGCTGCAAGAGCGGCAGCGCCTCGTCCAACCGCGCCTGTTTTTCCAGCAGCAGCCCCAGGTTGAACAGATGAATGCTCATATCTGCCACATTGCCTACAGCGTTAGCCGTGGTAATCGCCTCCCGATATAGCCGTTCCGCTGCCGCTTCATTCCCTTCGTTCCTTTCCAGGTTGGCTAACTGCCCCAGGGTGGCGGCAATGCCGGCACGATTCCCCAACTCCCGCTGAATCGCCAGGCTCTCCGCATACCGCTGCCGCGCCGTCTCCATCTCCCCCGTGGCCTGGGCTATTGCGCCAAGATTGTGCAGGGTGCTGGCAATGCCGGCACGATCCCCCAACTCCCGCGCCATCGCCAGGCTCTCCGCATACCGCTGCCGCGCCGTCTCCATCTCCCCCGTAGCCTGGGCTAAGATGCCAAGCTGGTGCAGGGTGCTGGCAATGCCGGCACGATCCCCCAACTCCCGCGCCATCGCCAGGCTCTCCGCATACCGCTGCCGCGCCGTCTCCATCTCCCCCGTAGCCTGGGCT